>NZ_DIXC01000038.1 GCF_002435945.1 Mesotoga sp. UBA6090 | reverse complement strand
AGTTCGCTACTCCGTATGAAAGAGTTCTTAACTCTCCCTGGATTGACTGTACAAAAAAAGATGAGCTTCGCAAGGTTCACGAAGCCCTAGACTTATACAAACTAAAGAGTAATATAGCACATTCTCAGGAATTATTGGTTGACATACAAATACTAAAATCTAAGTCAAAGGGAGGTGTTCTTAATTCCCTTCAATTCGATTTCGAGTAGATTCTATTTTGATGCATTAACTCTCTCTTGAGTAGATTTAATTATGATGCATTACGGTGAGAATTGACCGTACTCTTGATCTTCAGATACGAGAAGACTATATCAACATCTATTACCGTGGCGGAAATCTCATGAAGGTTCAGAAAGAACCGCACAATGGATTCAGAGCGTCTTTTGACAGTGGGTACTCTGGTGGTAAGAAACTTCATCCAAATGATGATCTGATCACTTTGAATGATGTTCAAGCATGGATCAGTGCTTTCCCCGAAATGAAGAATGCAATGGATATTTACTTTGGAAACATAAGAGCATGGGATGAAAGAGAAAACCAGCAAGTGATGATAAGAGAGAACAACTATTCAAGTGTTGCAAACAGCACAGATTACTACATTTGTGACATAGAGTATGCTGACTCGAAATCTGGGACTAGATTGGATGCAGTAGCGGCTAAGTGGATTTCTTCAGGAGCTGCTCGGAAGAATACTGAGGATGTAAGGTTAGCTATCATTGAAATGAAGTTTGGTGATAGCGCTCTTAAGGGAAGCTGTGGATTGTTTGATCACGTCAAGAATGTCATTAGTGTCTTCGGAAATTCGGGGTTTCACTATATGAAGAATGAGATGTTAGAAGTATTCAATCAGAAATTGGAACTTGGACTCATAAGTGACTGCAAACATTCCTTGACATCTTTTTCAGATCAGATTCCGGAATATATAATTGCGGTATCAAATCATGATCCTCAGAAAACCGCACTCAATTCTGAATTGAATAGAATTCGTACGAACTTCGCAAATCAGATAAATCTACCGGTCGAGATAAAAATCGCTCAGGCGAACAGACTGGGTTATGCACTATATGAACAGAACGTAGTACCTCTATAGTTAGAGACAACATCTGGTTCGAAACACTAAAGTACTGAGAGCGGATTGGGAAAAATTGGAGTTTCGCCATTTCCCTCATTATTAGACTTTTGCTTTGTCTCGTAAAGCAAAGAAGATTAGTCTTATGAAAAGAAAGTCAACTACCCACGGCAAAATCGAGAAGCGCTTGAAACAATGCTCAGTCGCATTAAAGTGCTTCATTTAATACCATTCGTAGATCAGCAAGATAAGTGCCTTTTGAAAACTCACAAATCGAAAGCAAAAGCTTCTTAATCAAACAATCTTTAGGAGGCTCATGAAGTCGCTTTCCATCAGTATTTTTATCTCTTTTCCTCGCTCAATTAGAGCTTCAGCTTTTCTTTGCTTAGAACTCTTTTCATACCCCATAAGTCTCTCAATATCCTGATCGCCGACCAAAAGAATCGTAGTGTCGCTAGTAACACTGTCCATTACCCGGCATCCACACTCTGATGCAAGATGTGCCATCTCTTTGCGAGTAATTTGCAGTTTGCCTGTGCACACCAATACTTCGCCATAAAGTATCCCCTCAGGATTCCCTTCACGTCTAATAGCAGAGGAATCTTTCGGATTGATTGGTTGCTGGACTCTTTTAAGCAATCCTTCAAGATCCATTTTCGTTTCACGCATCGCTGCAATTAGAACTTGACCAGCAGCTTTGGCATCTTCAAGCGCATCATGATGTTTGAATTCGTAGCCTATAAACTGACACAGGTCATGAAGCCCATAACCTCTCTTGGCGAAAGCCTTCCAAGTTCTTCTGGCTACCATCGCTGAATCAAGCCAGGAGCATTCTGGCGGAGCAAATCCGTACCGACGGAAGGTTTTATCTATCGCTAGACGGTCGAAACTTGTGTGGCTTGCAACAATTCTTTTGTCTAGATTGGAGGTAAGTACTTGTATCAAATCGGGGAAGATTGGAGCACCCCTTATAGTACTTTTGTCAATGCCATGAATTGATACATTAGATGGAGAGAATTCTTGCTCCGGATCTACGTATGACATCCATACATCTTTAAGAGAAAAGTCCTCATACTTTGCTATACCAATCTGACATATAGAGCTCATATCAGGGTTTGCAGTCTCAACGTCAATTACGGTGAATTCCATAGAACAGCTCTCCTTTCGAATTTAGAGATTATAACGCAGCATCGCAAAGACTTCTGATCCAATGTAATCACGAGAAGTGTATCCCTCTCATTTAATAAATCTGGATTACAGACACTCAAGTTATCTATGTGAAGGAATCTCTTCCCGCTCTTGGTTTTTCTGGAGACTCTTCTGATAGTTTTTTGTGAGACCTTCTTTCTTTATGAATTTTTGCGACTTTGCATTACTAATGCTATTCTTCACATCGGAACAAACTTATTCAGATTCTTGTTTAGTTCATAGTATCGAAGAATAAGATAGTTCTTTGAAAACAATCTGATCTGCTTCAGATAAAGTTTCAGCTACGATCATAATGAAAGTACATCCTCCGAATGATGAGTTAGCAGTATCTATAAGGACTTTTGAGAAACGGTGATTGCAGAGGAAGAATCTCTATTTTATGCAGCGAGATGAAAGCTCATGACAAGAGCGGGCCTGCTGTTTTCCGAAATGAAGATCTGGACTCCAGATATGATTGCTCCTTTCTATGAGCGCGTTCTACAGTGGATGAACTGCGCAGTGTAGGTTGTCATCTTCCCGTCTCCATTTTCTAAGGAACCGGTTCCACCAGTAAATGATTCTAAAAGTGTATTGAGAAAAAAGTATTTGGTTGTGTCAAAGAAGTTCGGATTGGTTTTTGGCTGTTCTGCATATGCGAAAGCCGACGGCGTTGCCCGCTGAAGAGGGCTCCAGATAATCGCGATGAGTTACCCGGGCGAAAGTCTCGTTGAGGCCAACGCTGCCGCCCCGCATGACCCGTTCGTAGTCGCCTTCAGTATTGTACGGGTTTACATTGGGGCTGTACCCATAATAGTCTTCCTCGTACCAGTCGGAGCACCACTCCCAGACGTTGCCGGACATATCGTGGATTCCCAGCTCATTAGGCGCCTTCTTTCCCACTTCGTGCGTCTTGATTCCCGAATTTTCGGAGTACCAGGCGACTTCATCCACGTAGTCGCTTCCTGCATACTTATGACCTTCGCTCTTGTTACCTCCCCTGGCCGCATATTCGCATTCGGCTTCCGTCGGCAGCCTGTATCCGGGCACTCTTTCCACTTCGTTTGTAGCTTTTCCCGTGACATCCAGGAGGTGACCGTCATCGTCATATGCCTTTGGGAGACCTTCTCTCTCGCTAAGCCAGTTGCAGAACTCCACGGCGTCCCACCAAGTTATGTTTATGACGGGCAAATCTCCCCTTCCCCAGCCCTCGTCGGAAGGAGGGATTCTTCCAGTGGCCTCACAGAAGACATCGAATTCTGAGAACAAGACTTCGTACTTGCCAATGTTGAAGTCATACATGATTGTGACTTCATGAACCGGTTTTTCGTCTATCAACCCGTCGCCCCAGGTGTCTCCCATTTTGAAGCTACCTCTCTCGACGAGTACCACGTCGGGGACCTCTCCTGCTGGCATACATGAAGACCCAACAGCCTGTCTTTCGTGGCCTTCTGAAGATGAATTTGTTTTTGTTTTTCGATCTGCCGCTCTGCAGATTCGAAAGCCCGCGCCATTGTAGATTTCAATGGGTGAAAGGCCTTCTCGGTGAGCAATCTTTGCTAAATTGGCGGATTTGAACCAGCAGCCGCCTCGAATAACCCGGCCGCCTTCGCTTATTGAATATGGATTTGTCTGTTCCGAATCCGCATAATCATCGCATCGATCGGAACACCACTCCCAAACGTTGCCGCTCATGTCGTATAGGCCAAGTTCATTTGGCATCTTCATTCCAACTTCGTGGGGTGCGAGCCTTTTCTCTTCGAAGGTCTTTTTCTGTTCTTTGGACCTCATCGCTTCATCCAAATCGGTTGGAGCGTAACCGGAGTTTTCGTCGAACCAGGCAACCCGGTCAGAATCATCGGAGCCGGAATACTTGTGACCTCGGCTCTCTTTCCCGCCCCTTGCCGCATACTCCCATTCGGCCTCGCTCAACAACCTGTATCCCCTTACTCTCGCTATGTCATTCGTCTTCTTCCCGTTTTCGTCCAGCAGGCTCCCGTCTTCATAGTAGGCCGGTGGTAAGCCCTCTTTCTTGCTGAGCCAGTTGCAGTACCAGGTCGCCTGGAACCAGCTCACGTTGACTACCGGTCTTCTTCCCCTTCCTAAGCCTTCATCTTCCGGTTCCGTGGCTCCTGTCTCCATGCAAAACCTGTCGTATTCTTCGAAGGTCACAGGATACTTGCCGACGTAGAGATCGCAAGTGATATTCACTCTGTGTGCCGGTTTCTCAACGTCGTCTCCGTCTCCCCAGGTGTCCCCCATGACAAAAGTACCGCCCTCGACATGGACCAGTTCGTCCCCATTTGCCGTCTTTATCCCGGAAGATTCAGTTCCGGTCGGCGTCAGCTTCCCAAGCGCTAGGGCTATGCTTTCTATAGCCCAGGTCGCGGCCTCTTCATTCATGCCGTAGTTGTCTCTTAGTCGTTGGGAAAGGCCTGCAACTGCAGTATTCTGTGCAGAGGAGTCTTCGCCTTTAAGTAGCTCGCTCAGCAAGCCCTCTCTCAGAGCTGTTACGATAGCCGTTATCTCGGTTTCAGATTCCCCGAAGGATGTTTTGAGCAAGGCCTCGACCTTATCCGGCCGATTCAGTATACCTACACTGTGCGTCTTCACCAGATCCGCCAGCCGTTCTCTCACCTTTCCGTTCAAAGAGCTCACTCCTTCTAGACGGAGTCTCACTGGGCAGGCAATGAAGCTCTCCGTTCTCCAGTACGTTCCATACAACATGCCCGTTCAGAGACTGTTCTTCATATTTCTTCTCTTTGATGGGTCACATAGTCTTCGAGGCTGATTTCGAAGTCGCGAGTGTTTTGGAGGGTCACGGTCTCCGTATCGCCGTCTTTGAGATACAGAATAGTCGCCGAAACAGGGTCGAGAGAATTCTTCAGAAGATACAGGTAGAATTCCATCTGGAACCTGTATTTGCCAAGCATGTCATCTCTCTTTTCGGCCAGCTTGAAGTCGACGATCTTCCAGCCGTCGGGTGTCTTGTAGAGTTTGTCGATTACGCCTGCCAGTATGAACTTGCCGAAGGCTCTCTCGAAGCGCACTTCACTTCTACAAGCCTCTGAGTCCTCGATTTCGCGAATTATCTCGTGATTGCCAAGTCGCTTCAATTGCTCCAGGATCTCCTTTGCCCTTTCAGGGGTTGCCGACCCTCCTAGAAGTTCAGGATCGCTCAGAATCTCATTCAGTCTCTTTCCCTTTGGTCTTCCAGCGGGGTTTCCGAGCTGCTCGAAGATCCTGTGAACGTACAGCCCTTCGGCTATAGAGGATCGTGAGGTTCTTTCGATACTGTCGATCTCCAGAATCACCTTCGGTTTGTCATCGTAGTCGAGCTTGGTGGGCGAGACTATTCTCCTGAATTTGAGATGATCGAAGCGTTTCATGTAATCGATATCGGGCTCTTCCCACGGGGTTTCTACACGTCGAGTTTCCGAACCTTCAAGGAGAGTCGGGGCCTTCACAAAAGTAACCAGGTCCTCGAGTTCTTCCTCCAGCTGTCCCGTTTCTTCGTTATAGAGGCCAATCACTATCTGAGGAAGCCAGCCGATATCCGTATCGTCTTTCTTCTTTTTCAGCGCCTTCTCCATGGCCTCTTTGTCGACATTCATCACAAGTATTTCCCGGGGCCTTGTAAGCGCAACATAGAGGGTTCTCTTCTCTTCTTCGACCTGTTTTCTCAGATCTGCTCTATACACCAAGTCTAGGTCATCCGTCGTTAGTTCCTTGCTGTAAAGAGTGAAGCCTTTCGAAGCTGTGTCGAAAAGCATTGAAGGGGTCTCTTTCCTCGGATTCTCCGTCATCTCTGCAACGATCACAACGGGAAATTCCAGCCCCTTTGCCTGGTGGACTGTCATTATCTTCACGCTGTCGCTCTTCTCGTTCTCCAGGGCCGCTTCGCCCTCGTCTGCCTCCTCGGAATACAATTTGATGTTCTTCGAAAACTCCCTCAAACTTATCCCGAGAGAGTCGAGCTCCTTGGATATTTGAAGGAATTTGATCACGTTGGCCAGACACTGCTCGGGCATTGCAAGGAGCGTCATCTTAGGAAGGTAGTCCGTCTCTCCGACGAAGGAGTCGAGAATTTCTCCCGGCTTAAGTAGTCTTGCAAGGCGCGAATACCTTGTTATGATCGTGCGAAGATCGACGAAGGATTCATCATTGCTCCTCATGATGCAATCATAGAAGTGACTGTATTTCTCCTTGAGTCTCGCCGCATCCTGAAGCGTGCCTCCCCATGCTGGAGAAAGGAAGAATGACAGGAAGGCCCTGTCGTCTGCGGGATTGCCGAGAAAACTGACGAATGCTATCAGTCCGGCTATCTCGGGCCGCTGGAAGAACTTTCTAGAGCCCACCGTATAGTAAGGAATCCGATTTGCTTCAAGCGCCTCCTGATACTGCTCGACGTTCTTGAATTTTCTGAGGAGTATAGCTATGCCCCCTGGCCGTATCTTGCGCGTTACAACAGATTTTCCCTCTCTGAAATCGAGCACCTCATCCAGAAGCGAACGTATGTAAGCAGCGACGGGTCCTGCGTGGTCTTTATCTTTGCTTTCAAGTATTCTTACTCGCTTTTCTCTCTTGTTACCGTGAGGCTCTAGGGCCTCCACATCTTTGCCGTACCTCGACGCAAATGCCTCAAGCATTGGGTTGCTCATCACTTTCTTGAAGAATATGTTGTGGAACGTCACAATCTCCGGGTACGATCTGTATGATTTTCCGAGAGTGTCCGTGTCGTCGTCCCTTTCTTCGAATTCCCTTCTTGTCAGATTGAAGATCTCGACGTTCGCTCCCCTGAACCGGTATATCGACTGCTTGTCGTCCCCGACAAAAAGCACCTTAACATTCCCCGAAGCCGTCAACTTACTGATAATCTCCGCCTGAAGCTCGTCCGTATCCTGGAACTCGTCCACTAAAATGTACTTGAATCTCCTGGAATACACCTCTGCTATCTTGGGGTTGTCGTTCAGCATCTTCCTTGTCTCTTCCAGCAACTGCTCGAAGTCGAGCTGTGCCTTCTTCAGAGTCAGTTCCTCGTATTCCTTATTGAGCTTCACAAATGCTTCGTGACAGACAGCTGTCGCTCTGGAGATTTTCTCGGCGTTCTCTTCCTTATCTTTGTTATCAAGTGGGCTGTAGAGATACATGTTGTGTCTCTTCTTGGACAGGCACTCTTCGAGGATTTTGTAAGTTTTGTCCAGACCGTAGATGTCTATCATTTCGTCGAGAGAATCGAGGTTGCGCGAGAAGAATCTTCCAAGGGCCTGAAGTTCGAGTATCTTCTTCGTTCCCGTAATGATCGAGAATCCAGGATCTAGATCGGAATTCGTATTCAGAATAGACTCCCTGAGTATTCTCGCGCAGAAGGAGTGGATAGTAGAGATCCAGGCGTGCATAACCCTTGAATTGATCTCTTTCCATCTCTTTCGCTCGCTTTCGCTGGCAGCTTCATCTATTTGTTCCAGTATCGCCTTCGCCACTCTCTCCTTCATCTCTGCAGCGGCCTTTTCAGTGAAGGTAATCGCCAGGATGTTTTCGATGCCCAGCTTTTCGTCGGAGCGAAGAATTTCCATGTATTCCTCCACCAGCCTGTATGTCTTGCCGGTGCCTGCAGAAGCGGAGATGAATGTGTTCTTATTCATCGCTTGGCCCACCCTTCTGTCTCCACTTCAGAAGATCGCAGACTTCCCTGAAGTCACACAAGAAGCAGTCTTTAGGTTCTTCCTTTTTCTGTGTCTCAGCCGAAAACTCCCCAGACATTATGCTTTGAAGCACCGCCTCCACTCCGACGGTTAGTTCGGAATCTGTGATCTTTCCACCTTCAATTGGATCACATGTTATGAAATTCAAGCCTTTGCGGAAACTCCAGACTCTTTCTCCGTCTTTATCCTCCACACGAAAGGGTTTGCCCTTCTTCTTGCCCTTAATTGATCGGAATTCTCCTCCATCTACCTTTCGGCCTTCATTCGAAAATGCCTGTTCAACGGCCATAGAGTATATGATGAGCTGTTCAGGAACGGCAGAAGTCATACTTGTGCCGCTCTTGTAATCTATTATGAATAGACTCTCGTTCTCCAGCATATCTATCCTGTCAATAAAACCCCGAAAGCATATTTTGGTGGTTAGATGAAGAGAAGAAAACTTTGAATCATCAAAGCCAAATGCGAATTCTGTATGAAGAACGCGCTCACCCAGTTTGCTGCTTCTCAACCTATCAAACTCTAGATAATCCTCAAGGACTCTCAGCATCTGATCATAGCGCCTCTTGAAGAGCGATTTGTTTATGCCGCCAGAAAACCTCCGGAGATTCTTCTCGAGGCTTTCATCTAGCGGGACGCCACTTCCGAGGTGATCGCTGAGAACGGCATGGAAAACGCTCCCCGCATCCATATGAGAAAGCTCTAGTATCTCCTCCGGAACAGGCTGCAAACCCAGCACATAGTTCAAGAAATACTTGAATTTGCACTTGCAGTAGGTCCCGACCGTAGAGAAGCTTATACATTTCTCCGTCAGCTCCTCGGCTGCTTTCACACCGGGGCCCTTGAAGGAAAAGTCGTTTGTGATCGAGCTCAGGTTCTTCTCCAGAGTGGAGACTGTTTCCGAGTCTTTATGTATCTCCCATTGCTCGGGGCTCTCCCTGAATAGACTAGCTATCGAGAGCTTGTAATCCGCCGGGCTCATAGCCTCCGACGGCGAGGACACGAGATCGGTGCGCTTCCCTTCTACGCGGCCGTGGGGCCTGGGCTCCGATTTGCCGAATGCCCCAAGAATCGACCCTTCGTAAGGAGACTTCATCAAGACGTTTCCATCGACCGTGGAATTCGAGAAAGTTATGCAGAGCCTCTCCTGTGCGCCGCTTATCGCCAGAAAAAGGCCCAGCTTCTGCCTGTTCTCCTGAATGCCCAGGATGTCCTTGGCTCGGGGCTCGGAGTACTGAGCGCCCGCATAGAGTGGATTGAGAGACAAAACCGGGTAATTTCCCTCGTTGAATCCCATGAAATACTTGCCCTTTTTCGAAGTGTATCGAGAGTCGATCAGCGAGAGGACTTCGACTCCACCGCCCATATTGGCCTCGCCCCGCAGATCCTCGCCTTCCAGATACTTCATGAGAGACTTGTAGTATTTTTCTGGATCGTACTCGGTGATTTCCATAGCTTCAAGAATCCCGGCGTGTGAAGGAACGGCTCTTTGAATGAACTGTTCGACGCAGGCAATGTTTTCAGAGGCTAAAATCTTTTCCTTGTTTTCCGGAAGCTCTCTTAATCCAAGCCGCTCTTCACAGACTCGGAAGAAGTCTTCATATTTTGAAAGAGGCATCGCTACATTTCTCTCGATGCTATTGAGAAGTGAAAAAACCCTTTTGACAGCCGGTTTGGCAGCATCGTCTATGAACCGTATCTCTTCTTTTATCTCCTGGATTTGGGAAAGAGCAGAGAAGTCGTCGTCAAGATCGTCACTGGAAAGGAGACTCGAAGATTTGGTTTGGAGAAAACCTCTGTATGAATTGAGCTTCTCCAGCCACACCTTCTTTGCATCCTCTGCCGTGGCTCCAGACATTTCGAACTGCAGACCGGCCGAAGCCATTACCTTCTCGAAAAGAACGGAATCTATGGTACCGCCACCGTATCCGGCATCTATCATTTCGAGGATTCCCGAAGGCTCGAAAGAATCGGATACCACTTCAAGCGGCAGTAGAAGGGTCTGGATGCTCTTCGACTCGAGCAAGGAAACCGAATTCTTGCTCACTACTGGGATTCCGAAGTCGTTCAGCGACTTCTTCAACACCCTCCAGTAATCCTGATTCGGTATTACAATCTCTATCTCCTCCGGCTTCAGTTCTCCCTTCGCTATCGCCCTCTTTACTTCCCTGGCGACGAAGTCGACTTCTCCGTACAGATCGTTGCACTCGACAATCTCAGCGTTTTCACACCCGGTGTCATTGAACTCTTCCCGATCCGAGAAGAGAATCTCCTTTACTTTTGTAAGTGTGCCGCTTTCGCTTCGATCAACATTTATCGTGTCGAAGTCGATGCCCTCGAAGAGAGCTGAAATGGTTTGACTTTCCCTGAACAGATTTTTTCTATCACTATCTTCAGGACATGAGAGATAGACCTCGTCGAAACAACGCATAATATTCTTCAGAAAAACCCTGGTTGCCGGACTGAAATCGTAGAAACCGTCTATGAACAGAGTATTTCCGAAAGCGCCTCTTTCGAGATCGGTTTGCTCTGCCGCCAGCCTCATAGCATCGTATGAATCGAAAAGCTTGCCTTCTTCAAAGTGTTCTTGAAGCTCTGCGTAGACTTTCTTCAGAACCTCGGGAACGACGTCTTCTCTCCCGAACGCCGTCTCGAAATTTCCGAAATTCTCCTTCAAGACTACGATGGCTTCATGAAAGTAGCTCGTGGCCTTTTCTGAAGGATAGTAATTCTTGACCTTTTCGAAGGCCTTAGCGATCTCTATTCGTTCGCCTCTTTCGGGAACGGCTCTGCGATCCGGGAACATCTCCCTCACTATCTTCATGGCCAGAGATCTCTCCGTAGAGAACTGTCCGGCGGCAATCGAAAGCCCGCTATTCAACAAGGAATCTTTCACAGTTTGCAGAAAGAATGAGGAGGGTCCGACGAAGAGAAACGAGAAGGGATCCTCGCTGTAGCTCTTCTGGATCTTCTGCAGCAAGTAATCGCTTCTTCTTCTACCTTCTTTTCCACAGACAAGAATACCTTTCAAGAACTGCCTCCTAAATAGAGATCTTAACTTTACTACCATTGTACAGTTTTCAGTTGCGTAAACAATGCGTATCTCACTCCTGATATAATCAAATATATAGTCTTGCCGTTACGTCTAACAACATTATTCATTGCCGTCACTCACCCGAGAAAGATCCTGTGCGAAGGAAGGCATGCGGTAGTTGAATCGTATCCCATTTCCAAAGCCATGGACAAGGCAGTCTTCCGTCACGGTTTGCGATTGTTTTTGGCGAAATTCTCTATTCACATATAACGAAAGTGCTTGTTTCATCACAATACACAGGTCAAACCCGAGCTATCGGTTGCTCCGGTGACTGTCGGTTATGGTGAAGCCTGTGAAGTTACGAGCATTAAGATTGCAGGAGGTGAAGAACGGAAAAAAACATTAAGCGAAATTCCGTGGATTTCACGTTGAGACAGTAAGAGTGAGATCTCCGATTGCATCAATAATGAAAAAGGGGGCTTGAAATGGATCTTGCAAGTTTTGCAGAGAATTTTGTCTATCTTCTGTTCAAATTGAGAGAGGAAGACCGAAGCCTTTCGGAAAGGGCTATCGAGTACTTATGGACCAACATGTTGCTCAGAAAGAACTCGTTTCGAGAGAACTACTTCGATGTCTTCGAAGAATTCGCTCTCTTCGGCAAGAGCGGAATTGAAAGGGCAGTGCTGATAGAGAAGGCCTTGAAGGAGATAATCAGCAGGTATCCCCGGTTCAGATTCATCGAATATGAAGGCAGGTACGTGTGGATCTTCAGCGAAGGGCCCGAGCTGCTTCAGAAGACATGTGCTTACGCCGACTCGTTCGTGGATAGACTTGCGATGGTGGATATATTCAAAAAAAGTGGCTCTCTGTACGAGGCTTTGCTCTCGGTATCCATGGAATCCGACTTGCTTGAAGGAGATTCGGCGGCGCCCCCGCAGGTCATCGATTCAATGGTCGAATTGCTGGATGTCCATCATGGAATGAGCATATACGATCCTGCAACGGGCTTCGGCAGGATCCTTTACGGCATCTTCAAGAACAATACCCTCGAAAACCTCGAATACGCCGGCCTGGAGGCAGACCCGTACAGACACAGGATCGGAAAGATGGCTTTGATTCTACTCGGATTGAATGCCGTGAATCTGAAGCAGGGAGACCCGCTGGCCAGGCCGGAAGACGGTTCACTCCTGTCGAATTCTCAGTACGACAGGGTGATACTCGAGCCGCCATCCAGCGAGAAGCTTCTCTCTTTCAGAATCAAGACCGGGTATGTGACAAGAGACAATCTGGAGGTATCCAAGGTTCCTGGAAGCCAGTGGAGCTACATTAAACACGGAATCGAATGTCTGAAGCCAACGGGGAAAATGGTAAGCCTTATCGAGACAATAGCACTTGAAGACCCGGTCCGTGAGATAGTCGACAACGACTGGCTGGAGGCAGTAATAGAGCTTCCCGTCGGCAAGGGCAACTTTCTTCGAAGAGAGACAAGCATTCTCCTAATAAACAAATCCAAACCTGATCAAAGAAGGGGAAAAGTGCTGCTTGTGGTTCCCGAATCGGAAAAGCAGATCGACTGGTTCGACATACGGAACCCGATCGATTGGCCATCGAGACTTACAGAGCAGTACAGGGAATGGGTCTCACGGCCGAATCGAAGCGGCATAGTCTCGATTCAGACGATTGCGGCAAACGGATACACCCTGAGACCGCGAGATTACGCGATATCTGCAGGTTTGCCCGGGAGAAAGGAAGTAAGTTATGAAGAACTTATCAACGCCCCGATGATCGAGCTTAAAGAGATTGGTGAGTTCATTACCGGCGGGAATCCAGAGAGGGTCGGTTACGACCGTGAGAACGGCATGAATTCGGAGACACCGCTTCATGGGGATGAAGAATCGGGCAGGATCTATCTTCTGGAGAGAGTGGCGACCGATTCGGAAGGCGTCATAGATTTGTACCGCTCGACGAGGCATAGCAGGACTCAGTTGGAGGTCGCAGAATCCAGGACCCTGAGAAAGTCTGACATTGTTATCTGTGTTGGTCCTGGAGCTGAGGGTGTAGGTATTCTCGGAGATATCCTTGACGATGAGACGGTGATTCTTTCGAGAGAGCACGTAGCTCTGAGAGTAAGGGAAGAGTATGATCCTCTTGAAGTCTTGAGAGTCCTGCGTAGCGACTACGGAAGGCATCTGATCCGCGAGGCAAAGGCAGCCATCTTCTTGAGTGGCATGGGGATTGACGCATTGGAAGAGATCAGGATACCGGATATCGTCAGAAAGAAGTGATGACGTGGCGAAGACTCTTTCCTCGACACGTCCGCTAAACTTGGGGAGAGTCGATCGGCCCCAAACGTGACAGCTCTAGTATTGTGAGACTGTTCGTGATCTACTAGGGGCCGTCTCTTTCGGGCAAGAGAGACGAGTCAACGGATTCATCCGTCAATTATGTAAGTATTTCGTAATGAATAGATGATTATTATAGATATAACGCCGTAACTTACGGGCATGAACTTTGCTGTATAATTAACTTAGTTGTTCTAGACAATTCGAATCTACAGGATGTGAATTCACTCCGTTACTCAAGAACCGTTTAATCGAGGTCTCCAAGGTAGATCATACCCTATCGAAATCAGGTACTTGTGTCGAAGCAGAAACCACGGACACCTTAGTATCCTTAAGTCGACTTTCAGAATCCAAATCCCACACGAACATTTCTGTTCGCCGTTGTATCCAGCCGGTGCTGTCTTTCTTGTAGCTTTTTTGAGCATCGGACAGTCCGAACAGCAATATCACTCAGCTCCGCAGAATATCGAGCCAGCAGACTTTCTCTCGTTTCCGATCCAGTGACAATCCCATTGTGCGGTTGTAGTGAGGTCAGAGAAGATAATCGACCCGTTTATCGGGCAGCGATTGCGATCGCGAAAAATCATGAGGAGGAGTGGTCAGTTTGATGACGGAACTACCGTCAATGGAAATGCCGGAATGGATCAGAAACCCAGGGGAGTTCGACATAAGAAACATACTGCAGGACTCTCTCTGCTACCTTGCCAGCGGCCTTCACGGCCATTTTGTTAAATGCTACATGGGAAACGCTTACAGCTTCGTGTACATCGACTACTACATAAGCCGAGAAGATCTGTTGCAGGATATGGCCGAGTACGGGTTCAAAGGTTACAGAGTGATCCGACAAGAATCGATAGACCCCTATAGACTCCACCCGGGTGGATGGGACGCGCTTACGTGGTATTACCGCGAGGACGATCCGCGAGGAGAGAGGCGGTTCGATCGCTTCCGTGGAGACCGCGAAAGAGGTTACTTCGCAGGATATCGAGGCATTCTGAATACTTCGTGGAAGAAGGTTTTGCCCGCCGAGGGAGACGGAAACCCTAACTCGTGGCGTGAGATCCAGAAGGAGCCCTTCGCCGAATGGTTCATCCTCGAGAGGACTGAGGAGTACGACGAGACGCACAACCCGAAACGCTTTTCCTTCTTCTTTCTCAATACCGAGGCTGTTGCTGCCTACCAGGCGCTTTACCTGGAAAACCGGATCACTCCGAAGATCCTCGTAGTTCCGCAGCACGGCTTCGGCATGAACTGGACAGAATTCGGTCACAGAGAGCAGATCCTCGCCAGAACGATATTCTACCCCAACAATCCCCTGCCCGAATACATCGTCGGCATGGCCGGTTTTTATGAACCCTGGCCGGAATACACGAACAGGGTGAAGAAGTACCGTAGCAGGTATAGCGGCTTCATTACCGTCTGGAGGTACTCGGGAGATCCCGCAAGGCTCAATCCACCTGTTTCCGAGCAGAGAGGGAACCACCAGCAGGAAACATCTGAAAACGATCTCGTCTTTGTCGAGAACGGCGAGTTCGAGATGAGCGAGGTATGGGAGGGAGAAAACGGAAAAGAGCGGAAGACCCTCTATGTGATACTTACCTATGATTTCTATATCGGCAAATACACCGTCACGTGTCAGGAGTACTCGAGGTTCTGCAGGGAAACGGGCGCAGAAGAATTCATAGATAGATACTTCCCGAATGTCAGAAAGCCGGCCGTTCGTGTTAACTGGTTCGAAGCCATCGCTTACTGCAACTGGTTGAGCGAAAAGGAAGGCCTGCCCCCGGCGTATGATGAATTGGGAAAGTTGCTTGATTGCGACGGCTCACACACGACCGACTTAAGAAGAGTCGCCGGCTACAGGTTGCCGACCGAGGCCGAATGGGAATACGCGGCCAGGGGAGGGAACAAGAGCAGAGATTATATCTTCGCCGGAAGTAACGACGTCGATGAGGTCGCCTGGTATATTGAAAACTCATCCGACAGAACTCGAGAGGTCGGGTTGAAGAGCCCGAACGAACTCGGGCTTTACGATATGTCCGGCAACGTCTGGGAACTGTGCAGCGACAACAGCGACAGATACTCGGAGGGACTGGAAATAAACCCGTATGGGGAAACAGATCAATGGAAGGTTCTTCGTGGCGGAAGCGCAGTTGACCATCCTTTAACAGTGGCAGTTTCGTTCCGCAACATCTGTGTAGTAACTGCAGACTCGATGATCGGCTTCCGCATAGCGAAAACAGTGCTGGTCGACGAGGGAGAGCAATGATGGACTTTCCGGGCAGCGTGCAGAACTTCATCTATCTTCTTTCCAAACTCGGTCAACAAAACAAGATGCTCTCGGAAAAGGCGATCGAATACTTCTGGAGCTCCCTTTTGTTGAAGAAACTATCACAGAACGTACAATTCAGTGACGTCTTCTGGAGGTTCGTGTTCTTCGGAAAGAGCGGGAAAGAGAGAGCCGATCTCATGGAGAGCGCGATATCCGAGCTAATCGTCGAGCATCCGGAATTTGCTTTCATGGACTTCAAAGGAGAATTGAGCGGGGCGTTCAGAGAAGACTCGCCCCTCTTCCACAGAACCTGCGCTTACGCCGACGGCATGATCGACGGACTCTCCATTAGGGACATAGGTCTTTTGATAGGCCCCTTCTACACGGGAATGTTCTCATTTGCGATCGACTCCAATCTTCTCTATTCTGACATGATAGTGCCGATGGAAATACTGGATATGATGGTCGATCTGCTCGAAATCGAACCGGGAATGACCGTTTACGACCCCGCTTTCGGTTACGGACGGGCCTTCTACACAATCTTCAGGAGAGAAGGCTTCGACTACACTTCCTTCGCCGGACTTGAAATCGACCCTAGGAAATGGCGACTCACAAAGATTATCCTTTCCCTTGTCGGGGTCGACGTCTCGAAGCTCGTAAGGGGCGATTCCCTCGTGAAGCCAACGAAAGAGACTCTTTATGTGGAAGAGCAGTACGACAGGGTGATTATAGAGCCGCCCACGGGCGAGCGCATGGTATTGCAGGAGCTGAAGACTGATTTCTTCCTCCGACATATTCTAAATATCTCGTCCGGTCTCATAAGCCAGTGGAACTTCATTAACCATGGAATGCGCTCGATGAAGGATGACGGCAAGCTCGTGACGCTGATTACGAGAGGAGAACTGAGAGAAGGAAAGAAGGAAATCATAGACAATGACTGGCTTGAAGCCGTAATACAACTACCCCTTGGAGCCGTCCACGGCGGGAACGACGACTGCTGTTTGATGGTCCTGAACAAGGCGAAGCCCGTCGGCAAGAAAGGACAGGTCTTCATGTCGGTATCCAAGAGCGACGGCAGAGAGCCTTTCTGCTTCGAAGTGAGGGAGGAGAATCTTCTGCTTGATTCAGTCATGAGAAACTTCATGGACTGGAAAGGCGAAAGCGGAGTATGCGCGCTGATCCAGATCGATACGATAAAAAACAGCGGCTATTCCCTGGTGCCTGGCGACTACTCGATAATCCCCGTGAAGAAAGACCAACTGCCCGAAGATTACGAAATCTTCCTGACTTCCCCGACCGTCGAGCTGGATTCCATCGGTGAGTTCCTCCAATCGCATCGGTACTTGCGGAAGTCGAAGAATGCCGAACTTCCCGAAGGTCATGAGCCAGATGAAAAAGAGTATAAAGGCAAGGTCTACAAGTACCCTCGTCTGAAAGTCGATGAAAAGGGCATAGTTCAGCTGGTCTCTCTCAAGGAGTATGCCGGAGAACTCACAAAAGCAGCCGAGAAATCCCTTCTACGAAAGAACGACATCATCTTCAACAGAAGAGACGACATAACGACCATAGGACTGGTAACCGACATCCCTTCAGACGCGTCGATACTGTCCTCAGGCAATCACATAGTCTTTAGAATCGCCGGCGAATACGATCCTGTAAAGGTCTTCAACATTCTAAGGAGCGACTACGGCCAGTTTCTCATTAGAGAAGCCACAAAGCACCTTTTCATGGAGTTTCTGCCCTTGCATGCAATTCAGGCCATGAGGCTTCCGGTCGAGGCAATCAAGGCCGACAGACCTGGACAGAGCGGATCGCAGGACAAAAGAATTTCGACAGACGAAGGGAGTGATTCCGATGTTTGAAGAAGTGACGAAGGCCGAAATGCCCGAATGGATAAAGAATCCCGCGGAATTCGACATTCATGACGTGTTGAAAGACTCTCTGTATTACCCGGCCTGCGGCCACGACGGCCATCCGGTCGAGTACTTTATGGGAAATGTCCATAGCTTCGTATATGTCGACTACTCCATAAGCAGGGAGAACTTGCTCGAAGAGATCGCCAACAAGGGATTCAGGGGATACAGAGTTATTCACCAGCTTCCAATAAGTGAGAGCCAGCTGGCGCCGAACGGCTGGAGGATCAGGGTCACCCCGGACCGTGCCGAATACCACCACCCCGACCATTACTCGGATGTTTTCGAGAAGCCCTTCGCCGAATGGTTCATATTCGAGAGGACCGAAGAGTACGGCGAAGACCATAATCCGTCCAGGTTCTCGCTGCTTTTCATATGCGCAGACGGCGCCGCGGCTTATCAGGCGCTTTATCTAGAGAACAGGATAGCTCCTAAGATCCTGGCCATAATCCAGCCGGGCGAAGCCTTCGGCTGCAACTGGACCGACTTCACCAGAAGATGGCAGATAATGGCCCGGTCTGTCTTCTACGGGACCAACCCTCTGCCCGAATATGTCATAAACGGAGGCATAGGCCGCAGCGAATTCTACAGAGCACCCATCTGGCCGGAATACTCCGAGTTTGTCAAGAAATTCAACATAGGTGCAAAGTACTTCAGGATCTGGAAGAGATCGGTACGGGAGGGCAAAGACTTTTCTTAAGGGGTTTGGAGAGAATACTTGTATCTATTTATTTGGAGCTTTGCGAGGCTGTTTAGCTACCATAAACTCCTAAAGGCTCATCTTACTGTTGGACCCTAAATGAATTATTAATATTCTACATATTCCCTAGCCTTCAGAACCCCAGATTTTTACAGTTGAATCCTCACCGCCCGAGGCAATGTATCTGTTGTCAGGGCTTATAGCTACCGAGTTTACACTACCGTTGTGCGCCTTTATAGATTTGATGATTCTGCCATTCTCTATATCCCAGATTTTCACTGTCTTGTCCCAAGCACCAGAAACCAGATACCTGTCATCTGTGCTCACCGCAAATGAGACAATTCTATCCCTATGGCGGTCGGTCATAGTCTTAAGTTTCTTTCCTGTCTTTGCATCCCACAGATCGATTGTCCCATTTATATTTCCAACGACCAAGTAACGTCCGTTTGACGTCATTGTCAATGAGAGAGCGTTCCCCACTCTGTTCTTCAGAGTCATGACTCTCTTTCCAGATCCAATCTCCCACAAGGATATTGGATGCTCCTCAGAGCACATAAAACACTTCTTGCTGTCGGGAGTCGGTACAGATATGAATCCAAGTGGGTGTCCTTCGGGAAAAACTCGAAGGATATCCAGAGAGGCAGCGTCCACAATGCGGGTTTCCCAAGTGCCTGCGATAATATATTCCTCATTCCTTGTAATGCCAATCGAGAATATAGGCACATATGATTCATCCGGGCTCCATCTTTTCACCTCTTTGCCACTGACGATATCTCGAATGATCATTGAACCATCAATTGAAGAGGAAATAATGCGCTTGCCATCGTCTAGAAGGACTATGCCGGTTACGAATCCTTTGTGGGCGTTTACTTCCAGCACTTTTTGCCAGCTATCGACGGTTCTGACAATTACTCTACCATCGTAAAGCCCGTATACAAGATGGCTACTATCCGACGAAAACTTAACAACAGTAGGACTCACATAAGAACTTCGGTTATCTAGGTATGACGAAGTCTCGTCGAATTCACCACTGTCTTCAGTTTCTATCTCTTCTATAGGAAGTTCTACGTTCGAATAAATGAGAGTGCCTATCTTAGAAATTCCGTTCTGCGACCTTGCAGACAAACAAGCACCTCCACCGTAAGTATTTTCGGTTAAGGGTTTGGTATGCTTTCAATGGCTTGATCTATAGTGTCTTTTCTAGGAGTCACACCTTCTCTCAAGCCCGAACACGTCCAGCCTTCTCAAGAAGAGTTTCGCATGAATCAACGACATCATATTTGACTGAATCGTTGCTTATAGCTTTGAAATGTGCTCTTGCACAGTTGATTTTCAGATTCTCTATATCTCTTAGCTGCAGCAAGAAGAGTGATCCCTTTGTCTCAGCCACAAAGTAGATGTGCTTAACCTTCCCGTCGTTGAAGGCGATAGCCCAATCGGGATTATACTTACCTACCGGTGTGTTTATATAGAACCCTCCCGGGAGCTTCACGTAAACAGCCACTTCATTTTGCGTGTCCAGTTTCTCAGCGAAGTTCTTCTCGTTCTCCGAATCGTAGATCAGGTAATCGTATAGGTGTTTGTTTGTCTGAACGGCGTTCTTTCCGAGCTTTCCCTTGAGAGATGAAGCAGTGAAGATATCCATCGAATAAGCTTCCTGGAGTTTATTGTAGGTTATGTGCTCGATTATAACCGTTGCCTTCTGTTCGTTTATGATATTCGACACCCTTATGATGAACTCTTCTGGGTTCTGTCGGAAGAGAGAGAATTTATCTTCTCTTATTCCCGTAAGAATAGATGCAACATCGCTTCTAGTCAGTCCTGTTTCAGTAACGACCTTTCCGATGAGGTCATACTTTACCTGTGTGCTTACAGAGGGTTCTGCAACGATATTCTCAGCATGGACGTTAGCAAAGGCCTCTCCTGCCTCCAGGGCTTCTCTTCCCTTTATTTCTCCCATCTCTCCCTGTTCAACTCTGTAATATATCTGGGAAACGTTCAGGCTATTGTTTATTGCTTCTATGGAGTTTTTAACGAGTTCATCAGTATCAAAATTCACAACATAAGCCGACTTTAAGTTTATTCTTTTCCACAGTTCCTTGAACTCATCCATTTTGAGCTTTTTTTCATTGACTTTGGGTTCTACGTTGTTGCTTCGAGCGTCCTCCGGGGCAAGTGCTTTCGGGTCATAAACGGAACTCACTATGTTTATGATATCTGCCTTGTAGGGCTTCAGTTCTTCTGAGACTACGAATTTACCAGAGTTAACATCCTCATGGTATTTCTCGGTTGGCAAATTGTTTTCATCTATGTAGTCGTTCCTTACCATCACTTGATAAATCTTAGTTGCGGTAGTTTGATCAATTTCCAGTTTCTTTGTCCCGGTACTGTCGGTGACAACTCTATTCACAAACAGCTCCGCTGTCACTTCCTTTGGCCTATAAGCAACAACCTCTGCGATTTCAGTCTGCAGCTGCTCTACGAAGCTATTGTAGCTCTCATTGGCAACTACCGTAAGTATATTTACGTTATGGACATTGCTCCCGAGAGAGTTGCTGTCCATTCTCTCTCCATCGCCGTTCACACATAATCTAAGGCCTCGACCTACTTCCTGGCGCTTTCGGATATCTGAACTGCTCTGTTTGAGTGTGCAAATCTGAAAGACGTTTGGATTGTCCCAGCCTTCGCGAAGTGCAGAGTGAGAAAAGATGAACCTAACGGGTTCGTCTAGACTGAGGAGTCTTTCTTTGTCCTTCATTATGAGGTCGTAAGCATCTGAGTCATCTGAGATATCCGTGTCTTCATCTATGATATGATTATTTCCCCTGTCAATAGAGAAGTAGCCAGCGTGGGTTTCTTCAGCAGCAATACCTTTCAGATAATTTCTATAATCCTCTTCGACGAATTCCCGCTGCAAATTATCGAAAGCGGCTTTGTACTCCTCTTCGAATATACGCACATACTCTCCGTTGGAGGCTATTCCAGCATCATACTGCTTATACTTGGCTACTTTGTCTATGAAGAATAGCGACAATACTTTTATTCCTTCTCTGAAGAGTTTCCGCTCCCTTTCTAGATGGGATTTTATCGTTTCTCTTATCTGTATCCGTCTTAAGTCATTTTCGTTATGCTGTCCAACTACCTGTCCGGCAGCTATTTCAACACCGTTTGTGAACTTGACCGTGTTAGCAAGGGCGTTGATTTCGGACACTGTATAGCCACGGTATTCTTCAAGATCTCCTGATTGTTCATACAGTTTGTACCCTTTAACAACATTTCTCGAGACCTTTCTCACTTCGCTTTTTCGTTTTACTTCGAACTCGAGTGTTGCGGTTGGATCTTCGTTAGGGAACACGTTTATCTTCTCCAGATATAAATAACCCTCTGTACCGGTGGTGCCGGAGACTGTGATGCCCTTTACGGAAATCTTCTTGACTAGCTTCTTGTTGTAGGCTTCCATAGCGTCGAGCCGATAAATCAGGTTATACTCCTTCTTGTGCGTTGCCGAGTATCGCAGAGTCATAAGGGGATTGAAGTCTTTGAGTCTCTCGGCGGTTGCGGCACCCTCAACGGATTGAGGTTCATCAATTATAAGAATGGGGTTCGTGGCGGCAATTACATCAATTGGTCGACGGGAGCGGAAGCTATCAAGTTTCATCGTAATGCGTCTTGCCGCTTCACCTCTTGCATTGAAGGCCTGCGAGTTGATTATCATGACGTTTATTGCGCTATCGCTCGCGAAGTGCTCGATTCTTGTCAGGTCGCTCGAATTGTAGATGAAGTAGCGTATCTTCTTGTTGTATTCTTCTACAAAGTGTTCTTTTGTAATCTCGAAGGATTTGAATACACCTTCTCTAATAGCCACCGAAGGCACGACAACGATGAACTTGCACCAACCGTATCTCTTGTTCAGCTCGTAGATCGTCTTTATATACGTGTAGGTTTTACCAACACCGGTTTCCATTTCGATCGTGAGGTTGTAATGGCCTTCTAACTTTGAAGACGGCTGTATTTGATTCCTCTTCTGAACTTCTCTGAGGTTCCTTAGAATCACTTCGTTGGATATGATGATTTTTCCGTTATTGTACCCTGTGTAATCTTGCTCGGCAAACATTGCTCTCTGTATATCGGTTGTAACGCCGCTATCTACTATATAAGTTGGAGAGGAAAACGGTTGCCCGGCGAAGACATCACATACTGCCATCGCGGCATTTTCCTGAAACTTCTGGTGCTTGAATTTAAGCTTCAAACCCCGTCACCACCCTATATGACCTTAACTGATGTATTCGGAGCGAGGAGCTTGAAGATTTCCTCTACGTTTATTTTGTCGGAGCTGCCTGCAAATGAGCTGTCCCTGAAGACCGCTCTTAGCGGCTGCCGGTTTGCGATTTCCCTGATAACTGTTTCAGAAATGCTTTTAGCGAAGCACGCAATGAGAGAGTCGTTATCCACTATGTGAATCTTTACGCCCTCAATCTCTTCTATTTCGTGCTTAAGCGATAGAGGAAGACCCCACTCGAGAAGAACACCGTAAAGCAGGTCCAGATCAGTTCTGTCCTCTTTTATGTTTGAAATCTGATCGGTGAGAAGATTCTGAGTGTACTCGGAAGCAGCGTAGTAGATATCTTTCATGTTCGTTTTATCGACCTTAAGAACCCTGAATCCTATATCCCCAGGTTTCTTCGGTTCTTCTCCCAGCCTAAGTTGCCTGTTGCCTTCCTGAATCTCTTCGTTTATCTGATCTCCAGCGCGGCGAATTCTTTCCTTGCCGATCTCACAGATGTTCTTGTACCCTGCCTTAAACGCTTTGCTCTTCTCGTCACAGGGCTCGGGAAGCTGAACCATAATGAATTTTCGGTTGCCTCCGTCTTCTGAATTGAGCTGCATTACAGCATGGGCTGTAGTAGCTGAACCGGAGAAGAAGTCCATCACCAATGATGAGTTTTCGGTAGTTAAGAAGGACAAGTACCTTATCAACTCCATCGGCTTTGAATAACTGAAAAGAGAACCTAATCCAAGTTTCTCCATATACTTTGAGGCCTGAGTACTAGAAAAATCGCTGACGATTCCAGTCGGGCGTTGAGTTCTATTGATAGTGATTCCGTTATTATCGCATTTCAGATACTGTTTAGTGTAAACAGTCCAGATGTTTTTCCTATCTTTACGAATTACAACAAAATCACTTTCAAGCCCCCATTTCAATTTATCCTCTGACCATCTCCAACAAGCTTTTCGTCCACCATTGTTATCTGCGGGCTTTATGAAACTGCCTTCAGGAGTCTCTATGGGATAATCAAGACTCTGAGAATATTGAATCGTCCCCATTGCCAATTTTTGAAGGTAGAATGGGCCTCTTTCATTATAATGTTCATCTTTCATTTTGTACCTATCTCTGTTTGAAATTTCATTTCCGTTTATTGTAACTTTTTCTTTGTTTTTGCCATAACAAAGTACATACTCATGTTTGATTCTAAAGAGTTTGCTATCCGAACTACCCCCACCCTCCTTGTTTAGCCAAATGAGCTGAGTAATGAAATTCGACTCGCCAAATATCTCATCGCATATTTTTCTTAGATCCTGGACTTCATTATCATCTATGCTGATAAATATCACACCGTTTTCTGTGAGCAAACTTCGAGCAAGTTTTAGTCTTGGATACATCATGCTGCACCAATTACTGTGGAACCTGCCTTCTGTCTCTTTGTTTTGAAAGAGGCGGTTTCCCACTTCGTCGTACATCCCGAGTTGTTCTTCGTAATCCTTTTTGTCCATCATAAACTTGTCTCTGTATATGAAGTCCTTCCCTGTGTTATAAGGCGGATCTATATAGATCATCTTCACGCTGTTCAGGTAGCTCTCTTGCAGAAGTTTCAGCACATCGAGGTTATCGCCTTCAATGTATAAGTTCTCTGTTGTCTCCCAGTTCTTGCTTTCTTCGATGCATGGTCGGAGAGTCTTTCTTATTGGAGTGTTCGCCTCGACGATAGAGTCCTTCTTTCCTACCCAGGTGAAATCGTAGCTCTCTTCACCATCTACTACATCTCCAGAGAGTTCCTGTTTAAGGAGTTCGAAGTTGATTCCCTTCTTCAGTTTCCCGTTTTCATCCTTAATCTCGGTTATAATGTTGGGAAAGAGTTCACCTATACGTGCGATATTCTCTTGTGTAAGATCAGCTGTTTCTTGTTTCATCTTATCCATCGCGATACCCCCGTTTATTTCAGATAATCTTTGAGTTTCTCCTTTGCTTTTCTCAGTTCTTGATTGAATTTCACCTTGAGGTTGAACTGCTTTTCCTTTCTGATCCTATTCTCCAGCTTCGTTATATATGCCTCCAGACTGCCTATCTCTTTGGCTATCATCACCGCATCTCGTATATCCTCTGCCTTTTCCAGGTTGAGATCATCGCCGGCAATCTGGGAAATGAAATTCTCGTATATCCTGTCGAGATCGAGGCCTTCTATGTTAAGAGGCAGTTTCTCGTAATCGATCCAGTCGGTACGGTAATAGCTATCTACTTTGAACTTATCTTCTCTACTCTTACTCTCTTCTTTGTAGCTGATCATTAGTTGAGCCCGGCCTTCATATCTCAAGACAAATACCAGATGATATGGAATCTCGCGATCAATGGTGGCAATCAGGTTGTCACTTACCTGCTGTTCTTTCAAATTAACCTCAAAGACTTCTATCTCCGTTACTCTTGTTCCAGGGCTTACATTCAGTGTTTCCGGAGAGAGTTTGTGAGTCCAGTAGACTGACTCTATCTCTGTCACGAATTGCTTTTCTATACGACTGGATATGCTGAGGTTCTCGTAGAATTTCTTCTTTGGCACCCACTTGTTAAATACAGTACTTGGCGGGAAATCAAGCACCTATCTCACCACCACGAAACAGATCAGTTCGAAATCATCCAACCCGGTGATATTAGTCTTCAGCGCAGTTGTTCCTCCTGCCTTGAAGAGGCTGTCAAGCGCGTTGTCTGTGGTCACATCTATTATCGAGGCTATTGTCTCCTGAAGCAAATCCGAGTATTTACGCATATCTCTGCCGTCACGCGTTTCTACATTGAATTCATGGCACAGTTCCATTATCGGTTCATTCTTTCCCCTGCAGAGAAGTCTCAAGAGATCGAGCGTTTTCTTCGGCTCAAGATGATTGGACATGACCTCGCCATTTTGAGAGATATAAACCATGTAGAAGGGATGGAGCCTGTTCTGGTTCTTAGCGTTGACTCCGTTGTTCAGATTCTTCAAGACGTATATCACACCTGGAGGTAGCTCATCTCCATTTGAGGGGACTATTGTGTGCAAACCAAAGGGGGTCCTTTCTACCTCTGGATTATCTTTGATGTACCCTATAAGGTCCATCCGGAACTCGTTCAGTCCCAGATCCATTATTGAGACACCGCTTGTCATTTCCTCTATATCCACCACTTCGTGCTGCAACCTTTCGAGCTGCTGCCTCCTGTACTCGAGATCGCCTTTGTCATCATCTATCGGATTGTCGTCTCCTGTGGAAGTCATGACGGAGATTTTCATTCTCGTCTCGACTCTTGCCTTGAGGTTTATATAGTCATCCAGGTCAATGTCAGGCCAGAAATTCACCAGCTGAATCACGTCGTTCTTACTTCCGATACGGTCGATTCGGCCGAATCTCTGAATTATGCGCACAGGATTCCAGTGGATGTCGTAGTTTATTAAGTAGTCGCAGTCCTGTAAGTTCTGACCCTCAGATATACAGTCCGTGGCAATTAACATGTCGATTTCGGCACTTTGATTAGGCATTATGAGATGTTTCTCTTTCGAAAGGGGGGAGAAGCAAGTAAGGACCGTGTTCAAATCGTTGCGAAGCTTTGGAATAGTTGTCTTGCTGCCACCGCTGCCCGTCACCATAGCGGAATCCATTCCATAGTCCATCTTCAGCAGTCTGCTAACCTGCTTATAGAGATATTCGACAGTATCAGCGAAGGCTGAAAAGACTATGATCTTCTTGTTGTTTGGGTTTATGGGGTTCGCCAGCTTATTCCGTATTGTGTTCATCAGAACATCTAATTTCTCATCGTGCTCCGGCGTTATCGGTTCGATGCCGCAAAGGAGTTCTTCAAGCACAATACGATCCTGCTCTAAGTCGTCGAGCCAGGTTTTGTAATCCATGTCTTCAAGGTTTATCTTCACTATCTTTCCGAAGGTGAACACATCTGTGTTCTGATCGTCCATATCGAAATCCGAATCTGAAAGATCCTTCAATGTTATGGCTTGTTTCGGATCGAAGTTTCTTACCTGTTCAATCGTATTGTCTATTAACTCAAGGATGCGTTGTAGCGTCAATCGGAAAGCGTAGACGGAACTCTCAAGACGTTTCAGGAGGTTTATCCTCATGAGTATCAGGATTCCATATTCTCTATCGGATTGCTTGAAACGAACATTACCCATATCTGATCCGTATAGACGCTCATACTTAGCCACTCTACTTGGAAGGATGAAATATGAGGGAGTGTAGATGCTGAGATTGAGAGATGACAGGTACTCATATATGTCGTTGTAGTCTATTACATTCGGAAGATCGGTCAAACCGCAGCGAATAGATATCGGTTTGTTCCTCTTGGGAAAGGGACCGATATCTTTTGTATCATAATACCTCTGGATGTGTTTCCGGGAGCGGGCTATTGTGACGCTATCCAGCAACTCGAAGAAATCGAAATCAAGCATCTTCAGAAGATTTTCAGTTGTTCTTGCCTCTGGATCATATTCGCTCCATCTGTTGAAGGCGGTCTGAGCCTGTCTAAATATCGTATCCAGAGATGACTGTGTATTCAGCTTCTCATTTAGCTGTTCCTCATCGCCTTCATATGCCAACGCAAGTTGATTTCTGAGATCAGTAAAGCGGTTGTTGACGGGAGTAGCTGAAAGCATAAGCACTTTGGTCTTCACACCCGTCCTTATAACCCTGTTCAGCAGTCTAAAATAACGGTTCTCTTTTTCGCCGCCCTCTCCGTAGGTTCTACCGCCATTTCTGAAGTTGTGTGACTCGTCTATGACTACAAGATCGTAGTTCCCCCAGTTTATCCTGTCTAAAGGGATTCCGTTTGTAGTTCCGCTAGTACGTGAGAGATCCGTATGATAGAGAACATCGTAGCGCAATCGGTCGGAAGCGATCGGATTGTTGAGAAGATTCATCTTGAAAGTGTTCCAGTTGTCATTCAGCTTCTTCGGACAGAGAACAAGAACGGATTTATTCCTGTTCTCATAGTATTTGATTACAGCAAGTGCAGTGAATGTCTTTCCAAGTCCTACACTGTCCGCAAGTATGCAGCCGTTGAACTTCTCCAGCTTGTTTATTATGGACAAAGCTGCATCACGCTGGAAGTTGTAAAGCTTTTTCCATATCGCGCTTTCCTTGAACCCGGTAGCCTCGTTTGGCAATACATCCTCCGAGATGTCTTCAAGGAATTCGCTGAAGATATTGTATAGGGTCACGAAGTAGATGAACTCTGGAGGATTCTCTTTATATACTGCCGTGATATTCTCTATAACGTTTTCTGTTATGTCCTGAAGCTTCTGCTGGTTTCTCCAGACTTCATCGAACAGTTTGAAGTATTCCAAGCTGAATGGAGCTTCAAACCTGTTGACCATGTTATATATGCTTTTCCCCTTTTCGCAGCCGATATCGACCGTTGTGAAGCCATTTACTGGCATGTAAGTGATCTGTTCAGACCCATTCTTGACGTTGATAAAGCCACCCATGCTCTCGTCGGTCACATTGGTTTTGAAAGAGGCCTTTCTTCGTATCCAGTCGGCACATTCTCTCGCTATCGCCTTCTGAGTGAGTTCATTCCTAAGCTTGACTTCGAACTCCGTCCCGTAGAGGCTTTTCTCGCGGTTCAATTGGGGAATATAGAACTCTCGCTTCTCCTTCTTCGTCTTGTCCACCACGAAGGCTGGAGAAGTAAATATGAATCGCAGCTCATCGACACCCTCAAGCTGTTCTTTGAGTACCTGGAAGGCATATATGGAGAAGCATGACGCGGCAATGTCTATCTTGCTCCTGTCGCTAATGGTTGCTGTCAGATCATCCTTAAGAGTCTCTCGAATGTTGTCGATTATTTTCATTTGGTCTCCAGCCCGATATTCTTAGCAGTTACGACAGTTGAAATCGTTTTCGAAGCAATTTCTTGATGAATTTGTAGCCAATAGTATAGCTAGTTTGAGTTTTCCGTTAAATGGTAATCGTCGCAACTATTTCCTACTAAAGATTATAAGCATTGTTACAAAAAAAACCAAATGCAATGGTTTGCGTATCAAAAAACACCGGTAATTTCCGGGGTTTCTGAACGATCACTATGTATGTTCTTTAGATCATCCGACCAGTTTTGGTAGATTTTGTATAAAAAGGTATTCTTAACTATTACTTATGACGTATGCCTATTTCACCAGCACCTTCATTGCCGTCTTCTAAAGGCCTCTGTTCAGGAACATGACGACGAGGTCTATCAAGACATCCAGGATGAAGTCGAAGAATTCTGGATCGATCTTCCATTGTTCATCGGGAAGAGCGTCCTTAATCATCTGCTTCACTTTCTCTTTCTTCTCCGGTCCGTAGCCAGAGGAATATGGTAGGACTGACTGAAGTCAAACAATCTTGAATGAAAAGTCTATCAAGATGAAGATGGCTTGGCCTCTTCTGTTTTCTGCATACTCCAAGTGACAGAAGATAATTAGAACGCTCTGAGTGAACCGGTAACGAAATTATTAAGCTCGATGATCCTTTATGGGAGCATAATACAACTCGATTCAGAAAAGCGGATAAAGTTAATCCGAAATATGGTGGTTGCCAAGCCAGACTGTATGTAATGAGATCCGACAGAAAGAATCATGAATCAAACCTTGAAATCCTCTATTTATAAGGGTTCGGAAGAATGGATAATATCTTGTGCGATCGAGTGGAATGAGGCTTATGCTCACCACCTTATTACGGTGAAGTGAAGTGCTGTTGATTCTGGCTGAGCATGGAACGTAATTAGCCTTTCGTGGGAAAGAATGTAAGTACTCGACCATGTAAAAAGCAAATGGAATTTCACTTGATTTGAAGTGCCGATATGGGAGGGGAGGGGCAGTATGTTCTCTAATCGTTTTAACTCCGCCCTTCGACCTCCCATGTGACACAGTAATTCTTACTCCACTGCTATGTTTATCGCAAAAGTCTGTATTGGATGGACGCTTTCCCAGGGGCGCCTGAGGGAGAATATGACAACCGTCTCGCCGGGTTGTTGGGCTTCGAATACCCACTGGACGTTATAGGGAGCTCCCACGAGTGCGGAATCGTCAAGGAACTTCCTTTCGAATATCGAGCCCTCGTAGATCAGCGAAACGACGTTTGGATTGGTTATCTTTACGTCCCAGATATAGCCTGTGGATCCGTTTTCCTGGAGTTCCATGGTCGCTATCTCTCCTACAGAGAGGGTGTTCATGGAGGTTCGAAGACCCTTCACATCGAGCTGGGAGGAATTCCAGAGCAGCGATGTCACGAGCATGTTTGCACGAATTCTCTGATTGTTTCTTCGAAGCTTCCGTCGCGCTTCATTTCGTCGAGAGTCTTCTGGAAGCTCAGAATCATACCGAAGTTCGTTCCCTTCGAAGCTGCGATGTAGAAGTAGTTTGTTTGAAGCTCAATAAGGGCTTCGAGGTCGTCCATGGAGTAGCCTGCGTTCTTGACCAGCTCGCCGACAGTGAGGTCGGTAAAGACTGCCAAATCCGTTTCGCCTTCAACAAGCTGTACGACGGTGTCGAGAGGATCGAAAGAGCTAACGAGGTTCTCAAAGCCCATTTCCTTCAGGAGCTGTTCGGTCCACCAGTTCGTCGTCGTACCTATGGCCTCGACTGTCTTTGCGGATTCGAGGTCTGTGGCCGGGGCGACGGTATCTTTTCGGCCGTAGAGGTAAGCGGTGTTCTTTCCTACCGGCCCGATCCACTCGAAGTTTTCCTTTCTCTGCTCGGTCTGGTCCATGCTGAAGAGGAAGACGTTCGGCAGATTCGAGGCCAGTTCATAGCCGATGGACCATGGGACGATCAGGATCTCGCCAGACATATCGTTTCTCCGTAGGATCTCCTTTACCATTTCGGTTACGAAGCCAGTCGGTTCTCCGTCTTTGCCCCTGAAGGTTACCGGCGGGTACTCTTCGGTCAGGAAGGTGTAGATGCCGGAAACGGGCTGACCGACGACCCATTCTTCGTAGAGCTTGGAGAAGGAGCCGGATCTCTTGAGACTATCGAGAGCCTTCTGAAATTCGCTCACGATTTCTGAGGGGACGTCCTTCGAGAAACCGAGGTATGTCATGTCAAGGTCGATCGCGACTGTCGACACGGGACAATAAGAGGCTTGTTCCCTTTTGAGAAGCTCCTGGAGGACCGCCGAGTTGAAGGGCGCGAGGTCGATCTCTCCGTCAAGAAGGGCTTCGAGCAACGACCCTTCGTCTTCAAAAACGATAAGGTTGTCGAATCCCTGCTCCTCTAACAGTTTGTGGGAATAGTATTCGCTTACCACACCTACGGAATTTGCGTTTCTAGCATCCTCGAGTGATTTGAATTCACCTGAGAGCTCCTCCCTCGTGTAGAGGTAAGTATTCGTTATGGCAACGGGGCCTGCCCACTGATAAAGAGCTTTCCTCTGTGTCGTGAAGACAAGAGAGGGAAGGCAGTATCTTCCCTCGCCCTGGAGCATCTCGAGGGCTTCGTCGAATTTGACGGGCCTCATCTCGATATCGATGCCGGTTTCGCTTTCCAGCGATCCGACCAGATCGACGAGGAAGCCTTTCAGATGGCCTTCCTCAAGGTAACTGAAGGGATCGTAATCGGGATTTACGAGGAAGGTAATGGGCTGGGCCAGGGTAACAGACGCAAGAAAAAGAACAATGATAATAGAAAAGACGGCTTTCTTGGAAATAGTAGATTTCATTCTTACACCTCCAATTGAGTGTGTGGTGATTCCTATTCTAGACGATAAATCCTGTTTCACAAGTAACAATCAATACTGGCAAAGCCGAATGGCAAGTGATCGTCTCATTTGGAAAGTCTATGGAAGAAGCTTCTGTTCGGGATGTTTGTCGGAGTCTTCCGGAGATTAGTGAAAGGGGATTTCGTGGTGATATAATATATATGCAATAAACATATATAAAGAAGAAGGAGATGTTTATGTTGCCTTGGGTTAGAGAAGATATGTGCACCGGATGTGGATTGTGTATCAAAGCCTGTCCGGTCGAAGGAGCTATCGTAATGAAGGCGGGCAAGGCATATATCAACAACGCGCTTTGCACCAAATGTGGCAGGTGTTTCAGTGCTTGCCCCGTAAATGCCATAAGGCCGAACTCCGAGAGTCCCTCTCTTAGATCGGGTAGAGGTGGAGGAATGGGTCTCAGACGCGGAGGCGGACAGGGAAAGGGAATGGGAAGACAAGGAGGAAGATAGCCAAACAATACAGTTGGGGAAGTGATTCGTTTGAGCCATGTATACGGAGTGGTGCCTTCAAGAAGACTTGGCAGATCTCTAGGGGTCTGTACGATACCGTTCAAGACATGTAATTACTCGTGCATTTACTGCCAGCTTGGCAGAACGACTAACATGACCAATACCAGGCAGACCTTCTATCCTCCGGAGGAAATCTTAAATGAGGCTAGAAGCTTCATAGAGAAATACGGCAAGGATTCTTTCGATGTGGTGACAGTTGTTGGAGAAGGTGAACCGACTCTGTACAAGCCGTTGGATTCAATTGTAAACGGGCTAAGAGAACTGACAGATAAGCCGCTTGTGCTAATCACAAATGGCTCGCTTCTATATGAGAGGGCATTGAGAGAAGAGATACTTGACTTCGATATTGTCATGCCGACCCTCGATGCTATTGATAAGGAGAGTTTCAGGAAAATAAACAGACCTTTTGGAAAGCTAAGGTACGAAAGAGTTTACAATGGTTTGCTCGAATTCTCGAAGGAATTCAAAGGGGAAATCTGGCTGGAAGTAATGCTCGTAAAAGATTACAACGACAGCGACAGATTTCTGGGAGAACTGAAGAATAGGATCGAGCTGCTTGGCCCGGCAAGAGTGTACATAAATGTTCCTGCCAGACCACCGGCAGAAGAAAATGTAGAAATACCTGAAGAAGAGACGCTAAGATATGCTCGTGCCCTTCTGAAGGCGGAGAGCATCGAGAACCTTCCAGTCAGCAGTTTCACTACCTCCGAGAAGAAAGCGTTGGATGCAGTGATCGAGATCATCAAGCGCCACCCGATGTCGGAAAATGACATAAAGAGTTCCGTGGAGTCGCAGTTCAATGCGGAGTCGGTCGTAGATCTTCTGAAGAGACTTAGCAGGAATCCGAACGTCGAGAAGAACTCATATCGCGGGAAGGATTTTTACAGATACATTCTTGCAGGAAGACGATCAGGAGGATGAAGAGATGGGAAAGTTGATCGCAATCGGAACAAATGACGGTTTCAAATTGAACGACGACCACTTCGGGCAGTCAAGGTACTACGATGTTTACGAGATCGCCGAAGACAAATGTGCCGTCAAGTTGGAAGCAAGGCCTAATCCCTATTTCGAGAATCACAGGCATGCGGAACTCGACGAGATTCTCCAGGTCATCGGTGACTGCCCTGTATGGATAGGGTCAGCCATGGGAGAGCGATCGCTGAAGAGACTCGCCGAGATGAATTACGAGCCTGTGATTTTGGAGCCCATGACGATCGATGAGGCATTGAAGGCGTATCTTAATGAGCTGTGAAAAGATGGCAAGCATTAGGAAATTAGCTGCGTGAGTTCGTCCTTCTAGACAGTAAAGTTGTCTGTCAGCGGTCCACCGTTCTCTGAGAAGAGCAGTTGCAAGTTGTCTGTTCCAAGTTGCAAGTTCTAGGCGCGAAGAAGAATGAAAAATTAGACAGAATGCCGACTTCGTCGGGAAGTGATGCGCCGAAAAGCATCGGCGGACGCAATGCCCGCTTCGCGGGGAAGATCTTCAAAGCCAGTCTGCTAACGCAGGCCAAGCCATTCTTTGCGAGGTATGCAATAACGTCCATCCTGCAAGCCCCCAGAGTCTTCTCTAAATAGCGATATCTGTCAAATTAGTCAATTTTCATTTGCCAAAAATGCGTTTGTCGATGGAAACTGTTTGTCTCAAATCGTTGTGTGCTAAATTAGCACATTCTATATTTTATAGTGATAAAATATCACTTGGGGAGGTGTAACCATGACTCAGCTGAAAGAGTTCCGAGTGAAGAGCGGTCTTTCTCAGGAAGAGGCTGCAATAAAGCTAGGTATAGAAAGGACTTCTCTATCGAAAATGGAAAATGGGAAACAGAATATTGATCCTGTCCTCCTTTTCAAGATGGCTAAGCTATACAACTCTTTGCCAGAAAAGCTCCTGGGAATAGAAGAGAAGAAAGAGTTCTCTCTTTCATTCAGAGATGGAAGCAATATAGATGCTGAAAGCAAGAGGGTACTCGAAAAGATTGAGAAGATCGTACGAAGCATAATTCATCTTGAAGGAGAAAAGGGATGAGAACAGTTAGGGAGATCGAAGCGATAGCGCTGAAGGCCCGTAAACGACTTGGACTTCTTTCCGGTGGTTTTCATGAAACGCAGTTGAGGAAGCGGCTTGAAGATAGTGGGTTCTTCCTCTTCTACTACCCGTTTGGAGAGAACGGGATCTCTGGTGCAGTATTCAACAGCGATAGTGTAAAAGTGCTGGTGATAAATTCATCAAAATCAATTGGCAGGCAGAATTTCACAGTTGCCCACGAACTTGGGCACATATTTCTTCATAATATTGAGAATATGGTTGAATTTCCTGGCGATGAATCTTCAAACAAGGAAAAGGAGGCGGACAGATTTGCATCGTTCTTCCTTATGCCTTCCGATGATGTCAGCGCGATCGTTCAAACGGACGGTGGAATTGTTTTCGATGCTGTGGAGGCTATGGAGATCTCTCAAATGTTCAGGATGAGTTATTCTGGAACACTGGCGAGATTGAAGGAGATATTCGGGGACAGCTCCATTCCAAGCTTATTATGGCAGAAGAAACCGCTTCAACTGGCAGAGATGCTCAATATGGACAAGAGGCTCTATGAACCAACCAATGAGAAATACTGGTCGACGAACAAATACGTTTCAGCCGCTTACAAAGCGCTTGAGAAAGAAACAATCAGTTTCAGCAAGTTTTTGGAGCTAATGAGAGAAATCGGTCTTGACGGTTATGAAGTACTGGATAACATGAGGGAGACGGATTAGTGTTTGTTCTTGACAATACGGTTCTCGCGAATTTCGCTGCAATAGATAGAATAAATACTTTGGAATCAATTTTGAGCAATAGAGCAGTTATTCCTTTTCACGTGGTTCATGAATTCCATAATAGCGGTAAGTTTTCGGGAATGGTTCTTAGTATTCCATTTGTGCAAATCGTGGACAGAGACCTGGAGTTGTTCGAAAATTCCATCACGAGTCTGGGCTTCTCTGGGCTCGGAAAGGGAGAACTTTCCTGCATCTTCATTGTTAGTGTTGCTGAGTTGGCCGATGCGATACTTACCGACGACAATCTGGCAAGAAAGTACTGCGAAAAATACAACATTGAATTTCACGTGTCTACGTGCTTGCTCTTGGTATCAAAAGGCGATTGCTTTCCCTCGAAAATGCCGAGGCCCTTCTATCAGATATGAAACACTCGGGTTATTGGTTGAAGGACAGAATTACTGTGCAGACGGCTCTGGAAATTCTGGAAGACCAATAAGGTTAGCAATTCAAGTGAACAAGAAGTCTGCCTTGCATTAGTTGTTCTAAAGAAAAGCCTTCTTCACCTTACCAAGACTCAGTACGTCTCTATTCCAAATTCCGTCATCTGAATTTAATTCAGCATACTTCTTCTTTGTCGGCGAACGGAGAACCGCTCAACAGTGAGCCGGCCTCGCTTTGTTCTTGGTGAGTAGCCCAGGGGGATTTCATCCCCAGGCTCTCTCAGAACCGGACTTGAACCTCTCGATTCATCC
>NZ_DIXC01000037.1 GCF_002435945.1 Mesotoga sp. UBA6090 | reverse complement strand
AGGTCTTCTAGAGTCATTTGCCGGTCCGATGAGGTTGATACACGTAAAACAGGCTCTTCCTCAACAATATGATGCAATCGTCAAGGACCTTCAGGATTTCGGGGGAGTGACCTTCTTCTCCTGGATCTATCACGGGATAGTATACTTCCTTTTCTGGCTCTATCAGTGGTCTGGAAATTTTGGTTGGGCACTGATTCTCTTCACAATTGTGACTCGATTCATTCTCTATCCTCTTTATCATATCCAGACTAAATCTATGCTTATGATGAGGATGCTGCAGCCGGAAGTAGATAGAATCAAGAAGAAGTACAAGGATCCCAAAAAGCAGCAGGAAGCAATGATGGCTCTCTACAAGGAAAAGGGTTACAATCCTGCCTCGGGATGTCTTCCGATACTTCTTCAGCTGCCAGTCCTTATCCTTCTATACAATGCTATAAGGTATTTCAGTGAAGTGATGGCATATACACCGGGTTTTCTCATATGGAAGGATCTTTCCGTTGGAAACTTCGTGCAGAACATACCATTCATTATTATCACAGTGGTCGTAGGAGTATTCAGTTCGTTACTCACGGCTCAGGATGCCAGATCGGCAAGATCAGGAGTCATTATGCAGGTCATCTTCCCGATACTGTTTGCCACATTCCCCTCTGGACTGTTGCTTTACTGGACCACCCAGAGTGTACTGCAGCTCTTGATAAGCTGGGTAGTCTACACACGCCAAGGAATAAAGGGACTGACTTTCAGGCAGATGCTCGGTTTACCGGAGAAACCCGCGAAGTAGATGGAGATACGCTCAGGAGGTGTTAGTCGAAATGAAGCCAGTTGAATACAGGGCCGAAACAGTCGAGGAAGCAATCAGATCAGCTCAGGCAGATCTTGACGCTTATGATGATGAAATTGAAGTTTCGGTCAAAGAGAAAGGCTCAAAAGGCTTTTTCGGAATCTTCGGGTCGAAAGAATCGGTTATTGAAGTAACCTTGCTTGATAAACACTGGGAGAGAAAGCTTCACGACTTCCTGAAGGGAATCCTGAAAAACTTCGACGAAGAGACCTTCTCCGAGATCAAGCTTTCAGGAAGAACTTATAGAGTGAGAATCGAAGGCGAGGAAGTCGCAAGACTTATCGGAAAACACGGAAAGACCGTGGCTGCGCTGCAGCACATATTGAATATCTATGCAAACAGAATGGCTCCGACGAAAGTCAATGTCACCGTGGACATCGGTGATTACAGGCTTGAAAGAAAGAGGCTGGTAGAAGAGATAGCCCACAGGGCGGCGAAGTCCGCTCTATCTAAGAGGAGCAAGATAGTTATGGAACCCATGTTTGCCTTCGAGCGCAGGCTGGTTCACGAGGTAGTCTCTCAGTATGAGGACTTGAAGAGCTATTCCATCGGTTTAGAGCCATACAGGAAAGTCGTGGTCGAGTATAGCGAGAGAAAGTACTCTTGCGACAGAAGATCAGATTCAAAGAGGAGGCGCTATGACAGTGTCAGACAGAATTCTAATAGGCAAAGCGCTTGATGTTAGGCCACAGCTCTTCGACAATGAAAATGTGAAGAGCGTTGCAAAGCGCGTATTGATAGGAAAGGCACAAGGTGCCTCGAACTTCGTGATGAGGTTGTTCACCGTCGGAGAAGGCGGATACAGCTCTCACCACAGTCATCCATGGGAACACGAGGTGTTCATTGTAGCCGGTGAAGCTGGAGTCGTAACTGACCAGGGCGAGATAACGGCTCCGGCTGGGAGTTACGTTTTCGTTCCCTCTGGAGTGAAGCATCAGTTCAAGAATAGGGGAAAGGGAGACCTCAAATTTATCTGTGTGATTCCATCTTCGGCAGATGAGGAATAGAATAGATACAGTTGATAAATTGAATTTGATTCGAAGGAGGAACCGTCATGCCGTTTTACAGATATAAGTGTGAAGACTGTGGAGAAGAAACCGAAGCCTTCCAGAAAATGTCCGATGAACCCCTTACGGTTTGCCCAGCATGCGGGGGCCATCTAAAGAAACTGCTGAACAGCGTGGGAGTTGTTTTTAAGGGTGGGGGCTACTACAGCACTGATTCAAAGAAATCTTTGACAGCTGATAGCAGCAAGAAACCTTCAACTTCTACTAGCAAATCAGAATAATCAAAAGGCATCTAAGCTAAGGTAAGGAACTGCGTTAGTTGAAAGAGGGGAGAACAGTCCCCTCTTTGCTTTTTCGTAAGCGACCATGGCAATCATGGCAGCGTTGTCGGTGCAAAGATCGACCGGAGGAAAGTAGGCCCTTATGCCCGTCTCTTCGGACAGTTTCTCCGCTCTATCTCGCAAAAGAGAGTTAGATGCCACTCCGCCTGCAAAGGCAATCTCTTTAAGACCTAAGCTGCCAGCGGCATCAAAGGTTTTCGTAACAAGTGAATCGACTATCGCTTCCTGTGCCGATGCCGCAACATCGTTTACAGAAACAGAGCGATTCTTCCTCAAGAAATAAAGAACGGAAGTCTTGAGACCGCTGAATGAGAAGTCAAAATTTCCTTTCTCTTGAAGCGGCCTGGGAAAGTGATACAACACCTTCCCCTCTTCTGCGGCCTTCTGTATCGCCGGACCTCCAGGATAACCCAGCTCAAGCAGCCTTGCAATCTTGTCAAACGCTTCGCCGGCCGCGTCGTCTCTGGTCTTGCCTATCAGTTCGATTCTGTCCCAGTCTCTCAAGACAAGGATCTCACTGTGCCCGCCCGATACAAGAAGCACCATGAACGGAGGCCTGAGAAACGGATACTTCAGAAAGTTCGCGTAAACATGTCCAAAGAGATGGTTTATCCCGATGAAGGGTTTGTTCGTCGAGAGAGCCATCGCCTTCGCGAAGGAAAGACCTACAAGCAGCGACCCGACAAGTCCGGGCCCCATTGTTGAAGCGAAAACATCGATGTTTTCTAACTCCAGATGGGCTTCTTCAAGAGAACTTCCGACGATTTTGTCGATAATCTCGAGATGCTTTCTCGCCGCGATCTCCGGCACTACTCCCCCAAATCTGCTGTGGATGTCTATTTGAGAGGAGACTACAGAAGAGAGAAGGTGGCCATCTTCAATGATGGCCACCGCTGTTTCATCGCACGAACTCTCGAGAGCCAGAACTTTCATCAGGCAGATTCTCTCGAGATTATCTCCGGAGAAGAGTTATGGACTATGACGTCTTCGTTGATGACGACCTTCTCCACATTGCTCATAGTAGGAATGTCATACATTATATCAAGCATTACCTGCTCCATTACGCTCTTAAGAGCCCTGGCGCCAGTACCTCTCTTCATAGCTCTTTCAGCAATCGCAATCAATGCGCCTTCAGAGAACTCGAGCTCGACGCCATCCAGTCCGAGCAACTTCTGGTACTGCTTGAGAATGGCGTTTCTCGGCTCGCTCATTATTCTCTTCAGATCCTCTACGTCGAGATCGTTCAGCGCTGCCAATACCGGAAATCTCCCCACGAATTCAGGAATCAGTCCGTACTGAATGAGGTCATCGGGCACTACCTGCTGAAGAACCTCACCAAGTCTGAGCTGGTTCTTTCCTTTGACCTTAGCGCCAAATCCCATGGAAGAATCAAGAACTCGCTGCTTTATTATGCTGTCCAGTCCACCAAAAGCTCCGCCAACGATGAATAGAATGTTACTGGTGTCCACTTTGATGAACTCCTGATATGGGTGCTTCCTTCCGCCTTGAGGAGGAACATTCGCGATGGTACCTTCTACAATCTTCAGTAGCGCCTGCTGCACTCCCTCTCCAGAGACGTCTCTAGTAATGGAGGGGTTGGGCGATTTTCTTGCTATCTTATCGATCTCATCAATGTAAATAATCCCATGCTGGGCCTTTTCGACGTCGTAGTTCGAAGACTGAAGAAGCCTGAGAACGATATTCTCTACGTCCTCGCCAACGTATCCCGCTTCTGTGAGCGGTGTTGCATCTGCAATAGCAAACGGAACATCGAGAATGCGAGCAAGGATTCTAGCAATAAGCGTCTTTCCTGAACCGGTAGGTCCTACCAGCATAATATTTGATTTCTCAATCTCAACGTCGTCCACATCGTTGAAGACCCTCTTGTAATGGTTATAGACTGAGACAGAGATAGTCTTCTTCGCGTTTTCCTGACCGATTACGTAACGGTCAAGCTCCTTCTTGATATCGGCAGGAGTCGGGAGCTTCTTTCCAGGCTCTTTCTTTGCTTTCTGGTCCTGCTGAATAATGTCGTAAAAAAGGTCTACACATTCGTTGCATATGTATCCTTCAGTTCCCGATATTAGCTTTTTAACCTGAGTGGCCGGTCTTCCGCAAAATGAACAGTGTTTTTCAAAAGGCAAGACTTTCCCTCCCATTAATTGCTGTTTTTATTATACACTGGAATAAGATAGCTCGCACGCGGAGGTAATGGATGAACGCTATTATTATAGACGGATACACCGATGAGCCGGCGGCCTTCGGAGTACCACCGTACATCTCGCCTAGAATACGTGCAATTGCCGGTGCCTTTCTGCTAAAAGGTTGCGAAATCGACTACCTTACGATCGACACAGTGAGGAGTAAGGACCTTTGGCAAAAAGGGAACTGCTATGACTACCTGGTAATCTACGGAGGAGTCACTACTTCAGGAAGATACATAGGCGGAACGCCTATCACCAGCTCGGAAATCTCGCAGCTGCTACAATCCAGTTCCGAAACTGTAAAGATTGTCAGCGGGCCTGTCGTATCGGTCGGCTACACTCTTAGAGGAGGAACGACCGCCTTCTCTCCCGACTTTAGAGGAGCCGATCATCTTCTGAGAGATGAGTTCGAGGTTGCAGCTTTTCTCGGGATCACATCGAACGAGTCGCGATACTCTCTACTGAACAGATTATATGTGGAAGGTGCCGAAATTATCGCCTTGCATCCCTCCTACCCGGAAGTGGTAGTTGAAATCGACATATCCTCAGCTTGTGAGAGAAGCGACGGCTATTGCTCATTCTGCACTGAATCCATTCTTTACGGCTCTTTCGAATGGAGAAGCATCGAAGGTATAATTCAGGAGTTCGAGAAACTAAGAAGCATTGGCGTAAAGGCTATCAGATTCGGAAGAAGCGCGAATGTAGTTGCCTACGGATATGACAGGAGCAGAGACAGACTCGATCCTGCACTCTCTGAAGAGCTGTTCAGGTCAGCCAGAACGATACTTGAGCCTGAGGTGCTTCACATAGACAACGGGAATCCGATTTTCATTGCCGGTCACCCCCGCGAATCGAGAGCAGTTATCGAATCGATTGTGAAATACAACACCGCAGGGGATACGATTTCCTTCGGTGTAGAGAGTTTCGACAAAGAAGCCCGAAAAAGAAACAACCTTGGCGGCAGTGTCGAAGATATAATATTC
>NZ_DIXC01000036.1 GCF_002435945.1 Mesotoga sp. UBA6090 | reverse complement strand
CGGTGCTTCTCAGCGCATCACTTCCTCGCGTAGCGAGCCTCACTTCCTGCCGGAGGCAGCATCACTTGCTGGGGTGTTCTTTCCAGCGTACAGCGTCTTGTAGCAAGCGGCCAGTGGCTTTTAGCCCGACGCAGTCGGAACTGGCCTCGCCGAAGGCGAGACTGGCCAGGCGAAGTCTGCCTGGCCACCGAAGGTGACTGGCTACTTTTTGGCTTCTTCCTTGCGCCTGTGAGATGGCTTCTTTTTCTTCGGGCGAACAGCCGTTCGCCCCTACAGAATCACCTAAGATTGTCATCCCGTAGCGCTCCTGTACGGGATCTCTTTCTTCTCGTCCTTCTCGCGCTCTCTCCTAATCTCGTGTCCTTAACTCTCTCTCTTTTCAGAGGACGGAGAACCGTTGACGGTTGACCTGAGAGACTTCCTGCGAAGCAGCATCACTTCTGCGGATGGCCCTCGGCGCAAATCAATCCCTTTTTTCGAGCTTTTATAACCCGGTTTTGATAACCCGTTCTTGCTAACCCGCCCCTTATAAACCGATCTTTGCGTTTTTTTCGGAGGACGGCGGACCGTTGACGAACAACGGTGCTTCTCAGCGCATCACTCGCCTATATCCTAGCGCCCTGTATCCCTTCTTGCGGTTTTCAAACATTTTCTTCAACATGGGCACATTCTCGTCGACGTAATCGTAAATTCTGACTTCATGTTTTCCGAAGCTCTCCCTGTGTAGTCTTCCAGCATATTGCTGAAGAACTCCCTTCCAGGAAATCGGAAACGTGAGAAAGAGAGTGTCAAGCCTGGGATCATCGAATCCTTCACCGAGGTATCTTCCTGTAGATAGCAACGCTGCACCGTTCATCTCGGTCTTGAATCGATCCAGAGACTCGTCTTGTATCTTCCTGGGCTGTTTGCCGTGCAACAAGAAGATCTTTTTCTTCAGATCGCTTAGCATCTCGTAAAGAATCTCAATGTGTTTAACCCTTTCGGAGAAGACAAGGCAGTATCTTCCTGCTTCAATAGCCCTCCTGATGTCTTCACAGATCAAGGCATTTCTATCTTCATCGGTCTCTATTGCTTTGTAAATTTCCTTGGGTTTGGAATCTACTTCTGTCACCAGACCGGTCTGTCTGCTCACATACGTTCGTTCAAAGAAGAACCTTCCCTTTCTAGACATCTTGTGTCTTATAGGACCGCACTGCATGAACAAAATTCTTTCGTGGCCATCTCTTCTCTTTGGTGAGGCAGTAAGACCTGTTATGAACTTAGCGGAAATACTCTTGACAACTCTTTCTACTGTGAAAGCCGGTATATGCTGGCATTCATCAACTATTACTTGACCATAATCGGGAAGGCTCTTGAGAGTTTGTTCGTTACGCGCAAGAGTCTGTATGAGAGCTATATCCAGGACACCTTTTGCGGTTTTCTTTCCAAGACCTATTTGTCCTATCTCCTCGGGTGGGATCTGAAGAAACTCGCAAGCGCTTTCCTGCCATTGTCGTAAGAGCTCTCTTCGATGAACTAGAATAAGTGTGCCGCGCTTTCTTTGTGCAATTAGCTTTAGAGCAATTACTGTCTTTCCGGTACCAGTAGGAGCGCAAAGAATTCCGAACTCGTGGGCGAGCATCTCGCTGGCGGCTCTATCCTGATCCTGTGTCAATTTACCGTGAAAAGTGAACTCTATACAACTTCCCTTGGATCGATTGTCGATCAGATTAACGCGCACTCCATTCTTTTCTAGAAGATCAAGCAAATCATACAGGCAACCTCTGGGCAACAGGAAGCGGTTTTCGTCTTCATCTGCACAGTTAATCCGTCTTGGCTTGTTGTATGTTGGCAGCCTCATTGCCTGCGCTCTGAAAAACTCAGGATTATCGAAAGATGCTAACTTAAGAATCTCATTCATTATTGAGGAGGGAAGTGAACCCTTCTCAATACTTATCATACTGTCTATTTTCAGCGTTACTTCTTCAGGGAAGATTTCTTTAGTTAATCTCACTTGGTTTGTCGCTTTTTCTGTATAGCTCTTCTCCAGTTCGCGCAAAACATCCACAATCTTCGAGGAATCAATCCTCTCAATCGATGAGAGATGGGCCCATTGGTCTGCGTGCGGCGCAAAATTGTCGTTTAGAAATACCGTATTTCCATTTTTCCTTGAAGTTCCCTGCAAGGGAAGAGCTATCAGATTCCCAAGCCCGCCCTTTGGAAGCACATCTTGATTAGGAAAAAACCTGTCATATGATCCTAAGCCCAATCTTGGCCGGCTCTCAAGAACCCGATTGAGCAATTCGAAACCGAGCTTCCGAACTATAGAGGCCTTAATTGCGTCTTTGAAGAATAACCAAAGATGACAACCATTGCCAGATCTTGATCTCTCCACATACAACGGAATCGAAAGTGAGGAGGAAACATTTGAGAAAGCTTTCGCATCCTCTTCCCATCCGTCCCCATCTAGATCGGCGGCGAAAAATCTGCAGGATTCGTCCTCAAGAAGAGGATAGACACCCACTGAAATCTCCCCTGAAAGATGATTATAGATTACCCGATCTGTAAGTGGTGCGAACTCTCTCGACTCGCACTGAGAGCACTTGATCTGAGGTTTCCTGCAAATACCCTTCTTCCAAATGTTCTTGCAAACTGGCTGGTACCCGTAAGATCCGTTCGCTCCTTCCCATCTAAGCGCGTAAACATCCTGCCTGCCGAAGAAGAGAGATCTGAAAAGTGCTATCTTCTCATCGGGCGATGAATAATGTGAGACCGTGTAATTGCCAGTTCTCTGGTTTCCCGAGTTTTTTCTCAAACGTTCATTGGCCTCTTCAAGTCCAGCTATTCGGCTTTTCAGTCTCTGGAGATCATTGTCCATAAAGCAACTCCTTCAGTAATAGTATACAAAAGATTACCGAAAAGTGCAGTAGTCAACCTGTGTTGAGGTCGCTAGTCAACTACACTGAACCTGAAGGTGTTGAACCAAAGTCCTTTAGAGCTTCTTCTCCTGCTTTTCACTTGTTTCATAGCGGCGCTTCAAAGCTTGTCTGATTTTGGGAGGTTTGACGTCCCTAAAAATGGTGGAATGTCTGGATACCGACAAAGTGCTTGAATATCTCATGATTCAAGACAACGCAACAACAGCAGCCAAAGTTGGCTACTTTTTCACTCAAACATCGGAATCATTAACATCCATAGTGGTTTCTTGGATGAGCTGAAAAAAATGATTCCTGCTTCGCCACACTACATGGCTCGAAGAAGCGATGAAGAATCGAAATTTGCCGGCGAATGGAATCTTGTCGTGCCGAAATATTTATGGGATGAAGATTGGGAGGAACGATGAGATTATCTAGAGAGACGCTCTTTGGACTGTCAGGTCAAACCGGTTACCGGCAGGAAATCCTCCAGAAGGTTTCAATACTTCTCTCGTTTCTAGATAGGGCATCAAGAAATGAATATCTACCCAGTAGATTTGCTCTCAAAGGCGGAACCGCGATAAATCTTTTCTTCCTGTGAATTCCCAGATTATCAGTTGACATAGATATCGATTATCTTTGAGAAGCTGATCGATCGGAACTTCAAGACAAGGGAGTTAAATTTGAAATGTTGATTGAATCGGTTTGCTTTGAGAAAGAATTATCGGTAAGAAACAAGAGTTGTCGTTTCGCATCCTACTTTGTATAATAATTTGTATAATAATACGTAGCAAAGTACCAAGATAAAGGAGGTGCTAAATCATGCATTACACATCAAAAACCAACACAGTCAGCATGACAGACTTGTCTAGAAGTCCAGGTAAGTATTTCAGGCAGCTAGAAAGCAGTGGCGATACGCTCTTGGTAATCAAGAATAGCGAGATAAAGTATGCCGTTATGAATATTGAGACGTATAAGAAACTAATCGAAGTGGAAGAGCTCTTTGAAAATTCGCAGATAGCGGAGATCCTAAAAGAAAGAGCAGTAGTTCCGAAAGAAGAGTATCTGGAAGTAGATATTGACGACATATGAGCAGTTGGAAAACACGATTTCATCCTGAGGCTCTCAAAGAAGTAGAGAGAATGGATGGGCAGATCAAATCGCTTGCAAAGAGCAAACTGAAGCAAATCTCTGCAAATCCTTTTCTGGGAATAGCACTAGGGAATAAACATGGAATAGATCTAACCGGATACTACAAAGCCTATTTCTTCAAGAAGAAGTTCAGAATTGTGTATTCCATTGATTCAGATTCAAGAACGATCTTCGTAGTTAGCATAAACAAAAGAGAAGATCTTCTAGCCTACAATAATGCCTTCAAACGAAGACAAAAAAGGGACTAAAAAATGTTCAGCAGGGTTTCGACACTGTCACCCTGACACTGAGGCACGACGTGAATTGCGATTTTCAAGAGCCTAGTTTGACCCTTGCTAGATCATGGTTGGCTTTGCGAAAGGGGAACTGACTGGCTCCTTATGAAACGCTCTGCGCTTAGGAGCAAAGAGCCGCTGAACGCTGTAAGCGAAAATAGGGACTGACAATTCTCCTTATGCCTGTCCCATTTTTCGCGCCAAAGACAGAGATCCTGACCAGGAGCATTGTCAGGATGACAGTGTGCGGTTATTTTTAAAACGCCGCATCACGTCATGAACTTGATTCAGCACCATGTTCTTTGCGCACTAACTTTGCAAATTCACGGATTCATAATCGTAGATTCCCTCAAAGAATAGATCCCGAAACAAGTTCGGGATGACAATGAGAGGGAGTTCCAAAAAGTCATGATTGGTATGACAGCGTTTGCTGATTCTGAAAACGCGATAATTCGTCATGCTCGTTTCAGCATCTAGGTCTTCAGAGCCGCTGTGCACTTGTTCTAGCCTTATGACTTGCACACCGAAACTTGAAACCGTTCTTTTCGGAGAACGGAGAACCGTTAACGGTGGACCTCGCACCGCGTCCAGATCCTGACCAGGAGCATTGTCAGGATGACTTTGAAAGGGGGATTACACTTATCATTGCTCTTTCAGATAGAGGTCTGGCTTCTTCTTGCAACTTACATCATGGAACTTGCAACGATCTTCCAGCTCGGAGGACGGTGAACGGCCTACGGACAACCTTGTCTAATGCGACTAGCCTGAGTTAGCAGACCGACCACTTTTTGCCTTCTGCCTTGCGCCTGTGAGATGGCTTCCCCCTCTTCGGGCGAACAGCCGTTCGCCCCTACAGAATCACCTAAGATTGTCATCCCGTAGCGGGATCTCTTTCTTCTCGTCCTTCTCGCGCTCTCTCCTCATCTCGTGGTCCTAAACGAAGAACCTGGAAACGAAGTGTCGGAACGAAGAACCGCTCTTTACAACAATAGTTCCCAACCCTCTTGCCAGACCCTAGACCTCACAACCCTAGACCCGGCTCATACGCTCTCTTCTCGGAGGACGGAGAACCGTTGACGAACAACGGTGCTTCTCAGCGCATCACTTCC
>NZ_DIXC01000035.1 GCF_002435945.1 Mesotoga sp. UBA6090 | reverse complement strand
TTCGTCCCATATACCATTACACAGATGCGAGGGTGAAGGGACACATAATGATCTGTTTCCTTGCACTTGTAATGGAAACTGCCTTATGCAGAAAGCTGAAAGAGATTGGAAGTACTTTCTCTTACGCAGAAATGCTTGAAGACTTGAAAGAGATAAGAGCAGTTGAGCTAACTGTAGAAGGCAAACGCTTTCTTGCAAGGACTGAAATGATGGGCAATGCTTACGACGCTTTCAAAGCACTCAAAATTAGACCACCGGATCTGCTCAAAGAGATTGCATAATAGACCACTGTGGTGGTACGTCTGTTTTTCTTTTCATTTTTTCCCTTGTTTGGCTGTTTTCAGATTCATTGCTGTCAAAGTTGAGTATGAGATTAGTGATCAAGATAAGTCAGTTACTATTCTGCATGTGGGCCATCGCAGAAATGTATACAAGAATCTTTGAGACAGATTGTTGACGCTTGAATCAGATAAAAGGAACACTATCTTCTTAAAAGTCAACCTCTCCTTCCGCTCCATAATCAAGAACGAATTACCTTGACGTGCAGCGCAGGAACCGCTCCCCCACGGATTGCTTTCCTGAACTAGAACAGAGTTCCTGGCTCCGAAACGTAGAACGGCTCTTCCCAAGGACGGATCCACGCTATTGGACGAAACAAGGGCGGCTCTTAATGAGTTCTCATTTCTTGCTCAAATTCGCGAAGAGTGGCAAGTATTCGTTCAAAAGAAGGGACCGTACCAAATATCATTGGCTTCATTTTTTCAAAGTCTTCTTCTAGTTTCTTTACTACATTGTTGGGCGGTACTAGGCGCAACGTTGCGGGAAGTGCTTCTTCGTATTTTGCCCACGCGCAATGAAAGAACTTATCCTTGAATGCCGCAACCTTACGAAGCAATTTGATGTCCTCAAGTGCTTCATGTTTGATCGGGGTGTTGCACAACATATGAAGGTCATAGTAGTGCCTGGAATACCTGATTGGTGGCCTCCCGTTTTTCCTGTTAGCTTCACGGTGTAGGATAGTTGCTTTTTCCCAAAATGTACGTTTTGCTTCTACTGTTCTTACAAGAGTACTCGGCATACGAAAAGCTTTAGGAAATTCCTCGGCGGCATATGGAGTAATGGGTTTATCGGCAGATGGAGACCACGCCGCCAAGGGTCCGATCTCCAGTCTAATTTCCTGCAGGAGGCTCTTGTCAGTGAATATCTGTGGATATCTAAAGAGAACGGTCTGAGAATCATCAGGATCGACATGCAAATCGAAATCTTTAATGAACGAACTCAATGATTCTTCTAGACTCGGAACAAACTCGGTAGCGAGGAACCGTTCAGTTCTCAAAGCTGCTTCCTGATTAAAACTCTCTTGCTTCGCGTTTGATCTTGATTCCCATGGCTGGGTTAACGAATATCCAAGAAGCCTCCAATCAAGTATCAGATCGATATCTTCAGAAAAACGTTCTATTGCTTTATATACCTTTAAAGAGACGTTCCACCTTTAAAGGCAAAATGCTTTGAATACTTGCTTTGATGAAAGAGAACCTCAAGCAGGAAACATACCCAAAAGTCCTTCTCTATAATTGCCGGACTGATACCCCTTCTGGTTGCAGTATTTCCGAAAATGGCTCCCAGGTTTGAGCTAGCCTCGTTGGCGATTCGATACACTATTCCCGCTCCTTTCAATCAATCTGCAGATTTCCTCATAAATCCATTTCCTGCTCTTCTGAACTCGCTTCCCTAACACTTCTAGTTCCTTCTTGCTGAATCTTCGAAGGATCCTATTCCTGACATCAGGAGAAATCCGCTCCTTGCCCAGAGTCTTAAGTGATTCAAGGAGGGCCGCTTCCTTGTAGCTAAGTTTGCTTATTTCACGAATAGTTCTATGCCTGAACTCTATTTTCCTTCCGTCACTGAGAGATACAGTTCTACATGGGCCATCACTTACGTATTGAAAGACATTTGGTACCTGAGTTGACAAACCCAACATATTTAAAGCTGTTTCCTTGTGCGGAGCGATTTTCCAGCCGTAGGCCTCTGCATAGGCTCTAGCAAACTGATCAGGATCTGAAGCAACTTCCTCATTTACAAGTATGTTGAATTCCGAGGACTTATAGAAGCCCCTCGAAACACGGATTAACCTCCCCTCCATTTCCAGGCGTGAGAGAGCTTTTCGAATACTATCATAAGTACCGAATTTTGAAAAATCAGAGATAGAGTAAATCCTTGATTTTGGATTCCTCTTTATATAATTGGATATTCTCTCCCTGGTGCTTATTTCTTCCATAAGGTTCACTCCTCTGGTCACAAATAGTATATAGTATTTGTGACAACAAAGCAAGCATTATTCCCATTGAATAAGAACTACAATGCAATTACAGCTCAACTTGTACACTTCGAGTCAAAAAAATGAAGAAGAAGGAAAGTCCGGAATCCTGACTAGGAGAACGAGGATGACCTGAAGAGAGAGTATCCTACCTCAACGAGCCTGTAAATGCTTCTGCTTGGAATTGTATTCACGGTCTCTATTCCGCCATCCCGTAGAGCCTGCCCCCAAATCCAACCTCCTTGTCATCCCGTGAACTGCCAACGGACAACCTTGTCTAATTTGACTGGCCTGCGTCAGCAGACTGGCGGCGGATGCTTCTCCGCCAATCGGTACTGGCCTTGAGGTTCTTGCCCGGCGAAGCCGGAACTGGCCAGGCGCAGCCTGACTGGCCACCGAAGGTGACTGGCCTCGCCGAAGGCGAGACTGGCCTGCGTCAGCAGACTGGCTCCTTTCTGCCTTCTGCTTTGCGCCTGTGAGAGGGCTTCCCCCTCTTCGGGCGAACAGCCGTTCGCCCCTACAAGAAGAATATGATTCTGAATGGGACCACAGATCAAGAAGATCGGTAAGCGGCTCTTCGCTTTGTTCCTGGCGCGAAAGCGCCAGCATCATTTCTGCTCTTGATCTTTCCTACCCCCTACCCCGTACCTGCTACCACGCAATCAGTCTCACTTCTGCGGATGGCCCTCGGCGCAAATCAATCCCTTTTTTCGAGCTTTTATAACCCGGTTTTGATAACCCGTTCTTGCTAACCCGCCCCTTATAAACCGATCTTTGCGTTTTTTCGGAGAACGGAGAACCGTTGACGGTTGACCTGAGAGGCTTCCTGCGAAGCAGCATCACTTCTGCTCTTGCGAGACCCTAGACCCCACACCCCAGACCCGGGCTCTTAACCAAGAACCTGGACGCGCAGCGTCGGAACAAACAACGAAGAACAAAGCTCCTGGCTCTGAGACGAAGAACCGATCTTCAAAAAATTGAGTCCCTTCTTTTCACGTTTTCGCATAAACAAGTGCAAGATGCTATAATACTAATAAAGTAATATATGAAAAGGTGATTATATGGAATTAGTAAAAGCTGGAAGAAGCAGACAGGTCACGATACCAAAACAGATATTCGATTCTCTTGGACTGAAGGAAGGCGACTATGTACAGGTCGAAGTAGAAGGCGGCAGAATCGTGCTTACGCCTGTTGCCGTGATTAACAAGGAAAGGGCAAAGTCAGAGTTTTTTCAGTTGGTTCAGAAGTTGAGGACGAACGCCGAAGCCCTCACCGAAGAGGAAATTGAAGAAGAAATCCGCACAGCTCTCAAAGAGTCGAGAAGAGAAAAGTGACCAGAAAAAATGGAAAGAGTCGTACTAGACACAAATGTTATGATATCCGCAATCATATCCAGCAAAAGTTCTCCTGCAAGAATCCTTGACTTCTGGAAAGAGGGCGTTTTTGAGCTTGTTTTCTCTGAAGAAACTCTTCAAGAGCTTATAGATGTCCTGTCTCGACCAAAACTGTTACGCATCACCGGGATCAATAAAGATCAGCTGGATACGTTGGTTTCTTACCTGAGGTTGAGCTCGATCGTAATTAACTGCCCGGAAGATATCGAAATCAGAATCGAAGACTCTGATGACACTAAATTCATTACATGTGCAGTTCAGGCGGGTGCAAAATACATTGTTTCTGGAGATCATCATCTGCTTGACCTAAAGGAAATCGAAGGAATTGCAATTGTCACACCCTCAGAGTTTCTGAGAAAATTTCTGGACTTTCGAACTGAATCCTGAGCTCAAGACAGGCGCGGGAATTTCATTCGAGTCACACAGAAAGAACCTGAAGAAAAGTTTCCTGGCTTTACTTGTTCCCGTATTTCATATAGTGATCGTTGAAAGGCCCGCTTCTTACGAAACACGAACGCTGTGAAGTGGAATTCTACATTTACCTTCCGCAAGCAAGCAATCCATACCCAATATGATCAAGACCAGATCCCAGATCGGAGTCCCGAATAATGGGACGCCAAAAGGCGAGATCCTGGCTAGGAGATCGCCAGAATGACGTGAAGGGAGTAAGACTGTTGAAGGAGCGAAAACCGGGACTGACAAATCTATTCATGTCTGTCCCATTTTTCGCGTTCGCTGGCGCTGAAAGATCAAACGATCCCGAAACAAGTTCGGGATGACCCTGAACAGAGGCATTTCAGGGTAACCTCTGTGCAACGAAAAAAATGGTTATTCCGAAAACCACCCATCCAGTCATGCTAAACTCGTTTCAGCATCTAGGTCTTAAGAGCTGCTGTACGCTTAAGAACGAAAACCCGCTGAACGCTGTAAGCAAAAATAGGGATTGACAATTCTCCTCATGTCTGTCCCATTTTTCGCGAATTCACGCATTCATCATCGTAGATGTCTTCAAAGAATAGATCCCGAAACAAGTTTGGGATGACAAGGTGAGGGAGCTCCTGAAGTTGCCACCTAGGTAAAACTGTCTCAGCATTATTACCTGAAGATACCAAGACGGTGAAATGCTTTTCTTCTCAACGCCCGGGACCCTACACTCGATACCCTGCTATTTGTGTCATGCTAAACTCGTTTCAGCATCCCGGCAGGCTTTCCGAAAGCATCACATCCCGTCATTCTGAACTTGTTTCAGAATCTCGACGATGCACTCTTGTTGAATGCCAATAACGAGCTTACTTATTAGCGCTTGAGAAAAAGGGCTTCTTTCTTCTTCTTGCAACTTGCATCATGGAACTTGCAACCGGATCTTTGGACGCTGGACGGCCAACGGATTTTGGCCCCCTTCTTCGGGCGAACAGCCGTTCACCCCTACAAGAAGAATTTGATCCTGAATGGGATGACAGATAAAGAAGATCGGTAGGCAACTTTTCGCTTTGTTCCTGGCGCGTAAGTGCCAGCATCACTTCCTCGCGCAGCGAGCCTCACTTCTGCGGATGGCCCTCGGCGCAAATCAATCCCTTTTTTCGAGCTTTTATAACCCGGTTTTGATAACCCGTTCTTGCTAACCCGCCCCTTATAAACCGATCTTTGCGTTTTTTTCGGAGGACGGTGGACTCATAACGGTTGACCTGAGAGGCTTTTCGGCGCAAGTATGTAACGCTTCCAACATCAAGTTTGTTTCACGACCAACATTTGCTATAATCTCTTCTGATACGTAAGAAAACGTTTGATCACTTGTTCTTGTAAGGAATCGTGGGGTGAAAGGGTTATGAAATTGATTCCAACAAGAAGATCGGATCTGAAGAACTTTAAGCTTGCACTTCTAGTTCTCACATTAGGTATGTTAGTGGCATCAGCTTACGCAACCCACTGCGTGTTAACAAAAGGCGAAGTTCTTCAAGCCAATCCCAGACTCTGGATAGTTGTAGTCGGAGTGTACATCTTGACAGCTTTGAGTGCATTGTACTATCTTGTGCTTGAGAGATCGTACCGAAAACGCCGCCGCAGCGACTGGTAACAAAGAGCAGTTGTTGGTTGTTGGTTATTGGTTGTTGGCAAGAGACAAACCATGGCTTCTTTCGCAAGACAAAGACCATCTACGCTCAGCTTTGTCTTTTCCAGCCTTCAGCGACCAGCGTTTCTTATTCAAGCGGTTCTTCCGCCCGCGTAGCGGTACTGGCCAGGCGAAGCCTGACTGGCCACCGAAGGTGACTGGCCTCGCCGAAGGCGAGACTGGCTTCCTGAAATGTTACACCAGCAAACTTTACATCCCAAACTACTTCTCGATTTTTCATCTCGATCATCACATAATTGGTTGTGAGCATAACTCACATTTCGAGTAAAACCATGTCTGTTGTCGCTTATGTTTGTTGCCGAACCCCCTACCCTTAATCCCCCACCTCGGTTATCGAATAATGTTTACAATAGTATTGTAGATTAAATCTTGACTAAAATACGAATGGATTCTATAATTGACTGTGAATGCTCTCAGAGATGTCTAATCGCTTATACTCAGAACCGCGCAAAATTGAACTAGCGATCGAATAATGTTAACATACATTAGACAAGAATTCAGTTCCCAAGCGAATTATTAAGCTAGTGTAATTGCTATCCTAACTAGAAGAAGCGCTATCCAAGGTATTTACTTCAATCATAAGATTGATTGTCATGAATAAGGAGGGGAGAAGGTATGATAAGAAGAATTGCGAGCCTAAAGTATCTTGTCGCTATGTTCCTCTTCGTTACCCTCTTCTTCATTCAATCGCTTACACTCATATGGTCCCCGCTCTTTGTTTTTCAAGCTTTCATTCTCAATGTAGCCATAATGCTCGGCATATATGCCTTCAGGGGCTTCGATAACTCGACGACTTACTCTCTAAACTCATGCATAGTCTCATACATATCTGGAACGATCCTGGGTGTTCTCTTTGCTCTCCTTCCTATTGTCTTTATGAAGCCCAGACTCCCAAGACCGACATTCTATGTGACAGCCCTTATTGCGGCCTTTATCTTCCCCCTTCTCTCATGCATGCTTATGAGATACAGCATAAAGCATCTTCCCCCTAGAAGATATCTTGTCATAGGCAGAGAAGAAGACCTCGGCCCCATACTCGAAGAAGTTAAGAAGGCCTCGATGGGCAAGATCGAAATCTACTCCTACATGAACCCATCGGCAGCGACATTAACAGAGGCCATATCATTTGAAGATACGAAGCCCTTCGATGCGATACTGATTGGAGATCCTGAACTTGCGAAATCAGTCAGGCCAATATTGAACGAAGCAATTACAAAGAATACAAATATTGAATACCTTCCAACACTTGTTGAGAATTCACTTCATAGAATTCCTATAGAGATTATCGAGAGATTCAGCGAGTACTATGAGATAGTTTTTTCCGAGGCAAGAATCTCAAGGAGAATCAGAGTTGCTGACATAGTCTTTTCGTCAGCTCTGCTTGTTCTATTTTCTCCGTTCATTCTCTTCAGTATCCTTTACATTCTCATTCGCGATGGAAGACCGCTCTTCTTCACGCAACCACGCCATGGACTAAACGCGAGAATATTCAAAGTGTATAAATTCCGAACAATGAACGAGCCTGAAGAGGGGGAAGACCTCCCCACACTGACGAAAAGCGGCAAGCTCTTGCGCATGACACGACTAAACGAGGTCCCCCAGCTTTTTTTCGTACTCAAGGGTCACATGAGCATAGTAGGCCCGAGACCCGACATTCCCTCTACCTATGAATACTGCACGAAAGAGATACCTTTCTACAGATACAGAACCAAAGTAATGCCCGGGATAACAGGCCACGCCCAGGTGCTTTACAGATACGTCGATAAACTCGAATACGACACATTCGCCAGAAGGCTTTCATATGATCTTTATTATGTCAAGAACATGGACTTCAGGCTGTATCTCGCGACAATGCTTCGTACGGCAGAAGTCATGATCTTTCGAAGGGATGCGAAATAGTGAAACAAGTCTTTGTCTCAAACGTAGAGAATTGGCTGAAGCCACATATGGAAAGAGTCTTTCAAGTATCCTTCTCAGAACAGCTAAAACACTCGAATTACAGCAGTTTCGACCCAGAGATTCCTTTCATAATCGGCTTCGAATACATTGGCGAGTTTACAGACATTGGTTCTCTCGGAGATGTGCTTCACCTTGCGGCTCAATCGAGCAAACTCAAGACTATAATCTATCTCTCTTCTTACGGAGTGTACGCTCCGAAAATGGGTAAGTTCAGAGAGTCAGACGTAGTATGCCCCAAGAACTTCGTTGGGACAAGGGCCGCTATTCTCGAAGACATACTCGTCTATCTTGCAAATCGCTACTCCCTTGATCTTACAATCCTTCGACTTTTCAATCCTTATGGGCCTTATCAATTATCACCATATGTAGTACCGACAGTTCTCGAGAAGATCGCATCTTCCGGAACTGTAAACATAGGAGACTCGGAAAAAGTCCGCGACTTCTTCTACATCTCCGACCTCATCGATCTTCTGGGTCTGATCGTAGAGAAAAACCCTAAGGGAATAGACATCTTCAACGTCGGATCCGGAGATCCTATGTCAATAAGCACTCTAATAACTAGAGCGCAGAAAATCACAGGAGGCGAGTGCGACGTATTGTTCGATGCCACAAAGCTCCGGGAAGAATATGATTACGACTACGCAGTGGCGGACATAAGCAAGATAAAAAAAGAGCTCGGTTGGGAGCCGAAGGTAAGCCTTGAAGAAGGGCTGGCATTGACTTATCAGTGGATACTTGGCAGGAGTGGCAAGTAGTGTTCAAGTACGGCTTCATTATGGCTGGCGGACAGGGCAAGAGACTTAGGCCCCTGACCGCAGCTATACCCAAGCCTCTCTTACCAGTGGGAGACAAGCCAATAATCCAGCTGATAATCGAACACATGAAAGACTTCGGAATAGTAGATATCTTTGTTTCAGTAAACTACAAGAAAGAGATAGTAAAGAGTTTTGTCCGCGATGGCTCGAGATACGGAGTAAACATAACCTATATCGAAGAGCTAGAGCGTACAGGAACGGCTGGCTCTCTAGCCCTTCTTCCTGACGATTTCGATGATAAGATCATTGTCTCAAATGGCGATTTGATTTGCGATGTAGATTATTCGGTTATCAATGATCTACTGAAAGAGTACGATCTTGTACTTACAGGAATCGAAAGAAAGATTCCTTTGGATTTTGGTGTTCTCAAAACAAACGGTTCCCCAGAGCTAATAGATTGGGAAGAAAAGCCGAAGCTTAAGTACATAATAAACGGCGGGATCTACGGTATCTCACAAAAAGTGATAACCTATATAAGAGAGAACATACCAAAGCATCAGTACATAGATATGCCAACTCTCTGGAGAATGATGAAAGATAACGGAATGAAACTGGCAGTTCACGTACACACTGGAAGCTGGCACGATGTCGGAAGAATGGAAGACTATATAGCACTCACAGGAAACGGAGAGGATTCTAATTGAAAGCGCTCGTAACTGGAGCCGGAGGCTTCATAGGCTCTCATCTAGCAGAATATCTCATTCACAAAGGCTTCGAAGTAAAAGCCTTCGTCCGCTATAACTCAAGGAATAACTGGGGCTGGCTAGAAGAATCGCCTTACAAAGATAAAATAGAAGTCTATACCGGCGACATACGAGACTTTGACTCGGTGAAAGATGCTATGAAAAACGTTGACGTCGTCTTTCATCTAGCAGCTCTGATCGGAATCCCTTACTCGTACGTCTCGCCGCTGGCATATATAAAAACAAACGTTGAGGGAACCTACAACGTGCTCCAGGCTGCAAGAGAGCTTAAGACGAAGAAAGTGATCCACACGTCCACGAGCGAGATATACGGCACGGCCCAGTACGTCCCGATAGACGAGAAACACCCCGTCAATCCGCAGTCTCCTTACGCGGCGACAAAATCGGGAGCCGATCAGCTGGCCTTGACCTTTCACCGCTCTTTTGGTCTGCCCGTCACCGTAATCCGTCCTTTCAACACCTTCGGCCCGAGACAGTCGGCGAGGGCTGTGATCCCCACAATCATCTCTCAGCTCCTAGCCGGAAAGAAGAGCATAAAGCTCGGCAACCTAGAGGCAACCAGAGACATGAACTACGTGCTGAACACCTGCGAGGGCTTCCATCATGTAGGTCTTCATGAGAGAAGCACAGGAGAAGTGATAAACCTCGGCTCGAACAGAGAGATATCCATAAAGGACCTCGCGCAATTGATCGCGAGCCTAATGAATAAAGAGCTCAAAATTGAGATAGACGACCAGAGAATAAGGCCCGAAAAGAGTGAGGTCGAAAGGCTGCTCTGCGACAGCTCGAAGGCAAAAGAGCTAACCGGTTGGGAGCCTAGACACACTCTCGAGGAAGGCCTCAAAGAAACGATAGCCTGGCTCGAGAACAACATGGAGTACTATAAACCCGACATATATAACGTGTAGGTGATGAAGATGGATACGATATTCCTCGATGCACCAAACCTCGGAGAACTCGAAAAGCAATACCTGCTCAAATGCGTCGACTCTACGTTCGTCTCGACTGCAGGGCCATTCATACCGGAGTTCGAGGATAAGTTCGCCCGGTACGTGGGCACCAAGCGGGCCGTCTCTACCCAGAGCGGCACAGCCGCAATTCACCTCGCGCTCCATGAACTCGGCGTTGGCCCGGGAGACGAAGTGATCGTCCCAGTCATCACCTTCATCGCCTCGGTAAATCCCATAGTCTATGTGGGCGCGACTCCGGTTTTTGTCGATATCGATCCCTCCAGCTGGAACATGATTCCGGAACAGGTGGAGAAGGCTATAACAAAGAAGACAAAGGCAATACTCCCCGTTCACATCTACGGAAACCCCTGCGATATGGACGCGCTAACGAAGATCTCTGAATCATACGGCATACCCATTATTGAAGACGCGACCGAAAGCCTAGGAGCTTCGGTTCACGGACAAATGACAGGCACCTTCGGCTCTATGGCCTGCTTCTCTTTCAATGGGAACAAAGTCATCACCACTGGCGGCGGTGGAATGATAACCACAAACGACGAAAAACTTGCAGACCACATGAAATTCCTCGTCAACCAGGCCAGAGACGAAAGCAAGGGCTATTACCACCCCGAGATCGGCTTCAACTACCGCATGACTAACCTCGAAGCCTCGCTCGGTCTGGCCCAGTTCGAAAGACTGCCCGATTTTCTCCAGAAAAAAAAGAGATACTGCGAAATATACAGAGAAATACTCACATGCGTAAAGGAAATAGAGTTTCAGGAAGAATATCACGATTCTGTTAGCTCCTGGTGGCTCTCGTCTATAAAGATAAACCACCCGACAAAAGGCATCCCCCAGATCCAGAAAGAACTCAAAGAAAAGGGAATACCGACGAGAAGAGTATTTGTCCCGATAACGGAATTCCCCCCATACGCTAAATATAAAAGAAAAGAATACCCCAACTCATACGAACTGTACGAAAAGGGGCTGAATCTCCCTAGCTCTACGCTGAATAGCGAGGAGCAAGCGGAGTTTGTGGCAAGGAGTATCGTTGATGTCATTAAAGCCTGACATTGTTCTTGTCGGCGGCGGAGGTCATTGCAAAGTGGTGATCTCTATCTTAAAAAGGCTGGATACGTTCAACATAACAGGTATCTCCGATCTAGAAGAGAACCTTGGTGAAGAAGTCTTGGGAATAGAGACCAGATACACGGATGATCAACTGGAAGAGTTGCACAATGGAGGTATCAAATACGCCTTCGTCACTCTTGGAAGTGTAGGCATTCCTGATAACAGGATCAGACTCTTTGAAATGCTCAAGCATATTGGATTCGAAATCCCGTTAATTATCTCCATAGACTCAATAGTTGACGAGTCAGTAGAGATAGACGAAGGCACTGTAATAATGCCGGGAGCGATAATAAACCCCGGAACAAAGATCGGCAAGAACTGCATCATAAACACCGGGGTGATCATAGACCACGATTGCATGATTGGAGACCATGTTCATATCGCACCGGGTGTGACCTTGAGCGGCTCAGTCAAAGTAGGTGCAGGTTCTCATGTGGGAACTGGAGCATCGGTAATACACGGAATTGAAATTGGATCAAGGGTAATTGTTGGCGCAGGCAGTGTCATAGTTAATACAATACAAGACAACAAAAAGGTAATGGGAGTACCGGCGAAATGAGAGATTTGTTTACTAGTCAACTTCAAACATATTGCACAACCTACATGAAGGCAAAGTGGACTGCTTTATGAAAACAAAAGTATGGATTCTTAATCACTATGCCACAGATATGTTTTTCAAAAGAGGTGGACGTCATTACTGGTTTGCTAAGTACCTAATTAGAGATGGGTATCAGCCGACCATTTTCTGTGCAAATACAAGACACAACACAAAGAATCAGCTAATAAAAATAGAACGAGGGAAATGGAACACAAATGAAATTGATGGCATACCGTTTGTTTTCGTTAAAACAACAAACTACTTGAGCAACGGTCTAGACCGAGTAAGGAATATGTATTCCTTCTATAGAAACATATTCTTAGTTGCTAAAGAATATGCGGACGCTTATGGAAGTCCTGATGTAGTTCTTGCATCTAGTGTTCATCCCCTTACTTTAGTAGCAGGAATAAAAATTGCAAAAAGATTTGGAGTTCAATGTATTTGTGAAGTGCGCGACCTATGGCCAGAAAGTATAATAGCATACGGAAAAATGCGATCAAGTAGTGTTTTGGCTAAACTACTGTATGCCGGAGAGAAATGGATATATAAGAAGGCAGACAAGCTGATTTTCACGATGGAAGGTGGAAAAGATTACATCATTGATAAGGGTTGGGACAAAGAGCACAGAGGTCCTATTGATATAGAGAAGGTATATCACATAAACAATGGTGTAGACCTTGAGGATTTTGAGCACAACAGGAACAGCCACATAATTGAAGACGAGGATCTTAAAAACGATGATCTTTTCAAAGTAGTATACACAGGTTCAATAAGAAGAGTCAATAAAGTAGGTAAGCTATTGGATGCCGCTAAATTAATAACCAATAAGAAAATCCGTTTCCTTATTTGGGGTGACGGTGATGAATTGGCATCGCTGAAGAAGAGAATTATTGATGAAAAAATCGATAATGTAATATTTAAAGGATGGGTTGAGAAGAAGTACATTCCATATATTACTAGCAAAGCTCAACTCAACGTTATTTGTGGAGATAATATCCCCTTATTTCGGTATGGAGTTTCAATGAACAAGTTATTTGATTATTTCGCAGCCAGAAAGCCAATTCTCGTTACTTTCAAGGCCGGGAAATCTCTAATAGAGAAGTATATGGTTGGTGTGGAATTGACTTCATCGGATCCACTGACTATTGCTAAAAGTGTCGTAGATCTCGTTGATAATGGACAAGAAATGTGTACACGATATTCTATGAATACCGAAAGTGCGGCAAGAGAGTATAGCTTTGATAATTTGACTCGTAGACTTATAGAGATAATAGAGATGGAATAAACTTCTGGAGCAGCTAAAATAGGTTCGATTAATTTTTTCGTGGTTGTTTCAGCACATGCAGGAGGAATGACAGATGGGAGTAAAGATTTGTTCTCGATGTGTAATGGATAATGAGTCTGATAAAACAATAGAATTCCTTTCAGACGGCACATGCAATTACTGCAATTACGCATTATCAAGAAAAGATCAGGTTTACTTCCCAAACTCAGAAGGTGAGAGAAAACTCGAGCTCATGATTAATAACCTTAAAAGAGAAGGCAAGGGGAAAGAATTCGATTGCTTGATGGGTTTGTCAGGAGGGCTAGATTCTTCATTTCTAGCTTATTTGGGTTCTACTAAGTGGGATTTAAGAATCTTGGCAGTGCATATAGATGATGGTTTTGATACGGAAATTGCGAAAAGCAATATCAAGAGACTCTGTGAAAAATGCAAGATCCAGCTAATGATAGAAAAACCTGATGAAACTCAGTATGTGGACCTATTGAGATCATTCATTCGAGCTGGCGTCCCTGGAATCGCGATTCCTCAAGACAATGTGCTCTTAGCTTCTCTAAGAAGATATGCAAAACGCTTGCATCTGAAAAACTACCTTTCTGGAGCTAATTTCTCACTTGAATCAATCCTACAAAGAGGAAATGGACATACAGCAGCTGACAGTGTGCATATTCGTGCAATACACAAAGAATATGGTGAGGCTGCACTGAATTCGTTACCCCTAATAAGCATTTTTCAGAGATACATTGGTCAAAAATACATCGATCGAATAAATACATATCGTCCTCTTGATTTCATTGAATACAACAGAGATCAAGCAATTAGAGAGCTTGAGAGTGAAATGGGATTCAATTATTATGGAGGAAAGCACTATGAATCAGTTTTCACGAAGTTTGTCCAAGTTTACTATTTGCCTAAGAAATTTCGCGTTGATAAGAGAAAGTCGCATTTTTCGAGTTTAATCATATCTGGCCAGATGACAAGGGAAAGGGCTTTAGAAGAACTGAAGAAACCTCTATATGATGAGTTACAGATGGAGCAAGATATCTGCAATATTCTCCAGAAAATTGGGATGTCCAGAGTTGAGTTCGATAGGATCATGAAAGAACCAGCTAAGTCACATAGCGATTATCCCGTTTCAAGGCTAGCAAGATTCGCAGGCTTAGCAAGGAAATATAGACATGTGTTATCTGACTAAGTTTTGGGATTTACAGTAGGTGGATATATGCGAATTCTGCATCTGTGCAACGACTATTACAACTCAACATTATACAGAAATATGCATGAAAAGCTTCTTTCTTATGGATTAGATTCGCTAGTGGTTGTCCCAGCTGTGTATAATAGCGACAACAGGGCTGAAGAAAAAAATGTCAGGCAGATCAAGTGCTTTGGAAACTATGATAGATTCTTCTACTATAGAAAACAGAGAAAAATTACAAGATCGATAGAGGAGCTGACGCACCAATATAAACCTCAGATAATTCACTCACATTTTGTGTTTAGTGGAGGTTATACATGTCTTAAGATTAAGGAAGAATTGGGTATTCCATATGTTGTGACTGTAAGAAACACGGACTTGAATTTGTTCTTCAGACGGATGCATCATTTGAGAGGAACTGGAATAGAAATACTTAGAAGAGCAGATAAGATAGTATTCATTAGCAAAACGTATCTTGATAAGTTGCTTGAGAAGTACATACCGGTGCCAGATAGAAAAGCAATTGTTGACAAAAGCGTTATTCTACCGAATGGCATTGACGATTTCTGGTTTGAGAATAGGCCTAGAAGTGCTCATTCAATCGAAAATGGAAAGATTAAGCTGTTAACGGTTGGAGCAATCAACAAGAATAAGAATCAAATTATAGTAAGTTCAGTAGCAAATTACTTAAGAAAAAAAGGATATGATGTTGAGTACACAATGGTAGGAAAAATAGAAAACAGAACGCTGTTCCGAAAGATCATGGATCAAGGATTGACAACCTATGTTGAGCCTAAACCAAAGGAGACGTTGATCGAATACTATAGAAGTTCGGACATCTTTGTTATGCCGTCAATTCACGAAACATTTGGCCTTGTTTACGCTGAAGCTATAAGCCAAGGTATTCCCATCATATACACAAAGGGGGAAGGATTCGATAGTCAGTTTCCGGATGGTACCATTGGGTTTTCTGTCAAACGTAACGATGCAGACGATATCTCTTGTAAAGTGCTTTCTATTTTAGATGATTACGATAATATTAGTGCAGAATGCCTTGCGAAGAGTGCCAAATTTAAATGGGATACAAAAGTTGAGGATTACATTCGACTTTACCAAGAAATTGGATATAGACATTGAGCACATTGCTAGTAAGTTTTGGCAGGTTAGAATCGACCAAGAGTATAGTAAGAAGAGAATGACTGATTGTCGTCACTTATAGGTGTCTTGCTTGAATCTTACAAACCACGAATGTATAGAGGACCACAGTACTGTGTTATCTGATCGGAGATGATTTTCACTTGATTGAGACAGATATAAGTGTTGGTCAAAAGAGCAAATTATTCATGAAAAAGAGGTATCGAAAGATACTTATTGAGCAATTGATTCCCATTCTTGCAATGATGGGCTCGAGCTTTTTTTTCGTGATAACAGCGATTCTGGGTTTTGATTATAGCGGAATTGGAAGCAGTAATACCCTCCTTATTTATTCTCTTATTATTCTTGTGGCTACGGCAGTATTGTTTGGAAAATCATTCATATGGAATGGGGCAAAGATCACTCAAAAGGATTTGTTTCTGCTTCTTGTCATGGTTGTAGTTTTGCTGTCTTATTTGACGTCGAGCCTGTTTTCTGGGCGTCTGAATCCAACAGCAACAACTTTTTTTCTGCAATTCTTGGCGTTCTCTCTACCAGCAATTCTCGGTGCTCTATACTTATCAAGAATGCAAACAATATTCGAGATGGCCAAATTGCTCGAGTTAGTTATGCTACTTGTTACTCTGAGCATTTTCGTTCGACTAATAATTCCTGCTTTTCGAGGTGTGAGACTCCTGACTTTTGGTGGCGCTTATTTCGGACAAATCGGCTCATATCTGTCAGCCTTTGCGTTTGGATTGAACTTGTATTTCTTGTTTGAAGGGAGTTACCATGATAGGTTCGCATTATTCAGAAGTATGTATTACAAACTTTTGTGTATTTACTTGTTATTTATTCAGATTATTGGCTTCATTATTACTGGTGGCCGCGGTGGGGCAGTATTGGGAGCTATCTATTTGCTATACATGTTGCTTACTAGATTATCCCTGAGAAAGCTCAAGTACTTATTGACGACAATTGGTTTTCTGTCATTTCTTGTGATTACACTAATAGCAATTTGGCCTTTATTAATGCAGATTAGCGCCTTCCAATATGGGCTTTTTAGAGTGACGCAGTTCATAGGTTCGGGTGGTGGTATAAACTGGGCGGGAACGTCGGGAAGAGATATTGTGTACCGAAGCGCCCTTGAACTAATTAAGCAGAGACCAATTCTTGGTTATGGGATTTTTGGTATGTGGGATTTCAGTTACTACCCACACAATCTCTTCCTCGAAGTATTGTTGCAAGGCGGTGTGATCTATCTTGTTATTATGTTAATTGTTCTCTTTTTGTTTGCATGGAAGGTTACTCATTTGATTAGTAAGGATAGGCGCTACAAGCTTTTGGTTGTTCTTTTTATGTATCCATTTGTTATGCTTATGTTTAGTGGAACGTACCTAAGTACACCTCAGTTCTGGTTTGTACTTGTCTTTGTCCTAGTTAGCAGACAAGGCGCTGGTAAATCTATGAATACTATGCGGAAGGTTGGTATTTCACAATGAGCTGTCTTCTTAGTATAGTTGTTCCAATAAAGGGCAGTTACGAATACGTTAAGTCCATTATCAGGAAGATTGAAAGTATTGATTCATATGAGATAGAGATAGTTATACAAGATAACTCTGAACGCAATGAGGGGATTATTGAGTTCCTTTCACACTCGCCTTGTAAGAAATCAAAGTATTTTCATCGATCATCTAAGATGACAATGACAGAGAATTTCGAGTTAGGTATTGCTAATTCTTGTGGAGAATATCTTTGTATCCTTGGAGCCGATGATAATGTCTCCTCAAAAATTCTTGATGTTGCAAAGTATTTGATGAGAAACAATATTGAGTCCGCAATCTTCAGGAAAGCTTCTTATAATTGGCCGGGAATGAAGTTTAGAGCTCACAAGCACCGACCAAACCTTACGATTCACAAAACGACTGGAGATATTAAAAGAATTGATGTTGAAAAAGAACTAGAATATGTCAAGAAAATTGGCGCAGTTTCCTTAGCAAGACTCCCAGAACCATATCATGGCATAATAAGAAGAAAATCTCTGGATAGAGTACATGAAAGGACTGGAAGATATATACCCGGCGCATGTCCGGATATGGCAATGGCAGTGGCCTTGTCACAGGTAGTTAAGAATCATATTATGATTGATGCTCCTATAACAATAAGCGGGCACAGTTATAGTAGTGCAGGGGGCAAAGGAGCAAGGGGCGAACATAAGGGTAGTTTAAAAGACAAGACTTTTCTGCCTAGAAACATCGAAGAAACTTGGCCTTCAGCTATTCCAAAAATCTGGACGGGTCCCACAATATACGTAGATTCTCTGTCAAGTGCTCTTAAGGCATTTGGAAAACAGGAGGATTTTGCTGAATTAAACATAGAAGCAAATTATGCGACGATTAGTTTATTTTTCCCAGAATACAGAAACCTAGTAAAAGAATATATGAAAACGAAAGACATCAACATGACCAGATTCTATTATGAATTTGTTCGCAAGTTTGCAAAACGAGCCTCTGTTTTCGTTAAGAACTGGGCAGTTTCACAATTAGGGATTTCACTAGATAAAGTATTTTACAACATTCAGAATTCGCTAGAAGCATCAAAGATAGTTGATGATTATATTATGTCTAGACTGGCTAATGCACCATATATTCAGTGAGGAAAACTGTTTGAATTTTCGATAGACCCGCTGCAACTATTGCAGATTCAGATTGGAGGTTAGTTATGTTCGACGATTCAATACTTCTTATAACGGGGGGAACAGGATCCTTCGGGAATGCCGTCTTGAAGAGGGTTTTAGAATCCAAAGTACGAGAGATAAGAATCTTCTCACGGGATGAGAAGAAACAAGATGACATGAGGAAACTGTATAAGAACGATAAACTCAAATTCTATCTGGGGGATGTTAGAGATTCAAGCAGTATCAAGAGTGCTCTTAGAAATGTTGATTTCATTTTTCATGCAGCTGCTCTGAAGCAAGTGCCTTCTTGTGAGTTCTTTCCCCTTGAGGCTGTGAAGACGAATGTTATTGGAACGGATAATCTTCTTGATGCTGCTATTGAATTTGGGGTTAAGAAAATTGTCTGCTTATCGACTGATAAAGCAGCTTATCCGATTAATGCTATGGGAATATCTAAAGCAATGATGGAGAAAGTTATTATAGCAAGGTCACGAACAATCTCTTCCGAAAAAACACTCATTTGTACAACTAGATATGGCAACGTTATGGCTTCAAGGGGATCTGTAATTCCTGTGTTTGTAGAACAAATAAAGAAAAGACAGCCAATTACTGTTACTGACCCTAATATGACAAGATTCATTATGAGTCTAGAAGAAGCGGTTGAATTGGTCCTTTATGCTTTCGAAAACGCTGAATCTGGTGATATTATGGTTCAGAAATCTCCATCTTCATATATTCGAGATTTATCACAGGCTATTAAAGAGCTCTTCGATGCAGACAATGAAATAAGAGTTATTGGTACAAGACATGGAGAAAAGAGATACGAGGTCCTCCTAACAAAAGAAGAAGCAGCAAAAGCAATTGATTTGGGAAGATTCTTTAGAGTCCCTGCTGATAATAGAGATTTGAACTATCAAAAATACCTTGAAGAAGGATCTCATGAAATTTCTAGAACAGATGAATATAACTCAAACAATACAACAATTCTCACAGTAGATGAAATCAAGAAGAAGTTGATGAGTATTGAATATATAAGATCTGAATTGGCAAGATGGAAGAGGTGAGTCGATGAGATACCTTGTATTAGGTACTGCTGGAATGGCAGGTCATATGATATCTATTTATTTAACAGAAAAAGGGCACCAAGTAGTTGGGTTTGATCGTTCTGAGGTGTCTCACTGTGAGTCAATTCGGGGCGATGCTAGAAACCTGGATTTCGTAAGAGGTGTAATATCTCAAGGTAAATTTGACTCAGTAATAAATTGCATAGGAATTCTGAATCAATTTGCTGACGACAATAAAGAACTTGCAGTCTTTTTGAACTCATATTTCCCTCACTTCCTTGCTGAAATAACCAAAAGCATGCATACGCAGATAATACACATGAGTACGGATTGTGTTTTCTCTGGAAAGAGGGGTAGTTATATAGAATCTGATTTGAGAGATGGGGAGACTTTCTACGATCGAACTAAAGCTCTAGGCGAACTTGAAGACGAGAAAAACATAACCCTTAGAAACTCGATTGTCGGACCGGATATGAACGAAAACGGAATAGGTCTTTTCAACTGGTTCATGAAGCAAAACGGAACGATAAAAGGTTATACCAGAGCAATGTGGACTGGACTCACAACCCTTGAACTTGCCAAAGCAATGGAACAGGCCGCCACGAGAAGAGCAAGTGGTTTGTACAACATGGTTTACAGTGAACCGATAAGTAAATATAATCTGCTCAAGTTGTTTAACAAATATATGAGAAACAATGAACTAAATATCGAGCCTTTTGATGGTTTCGTTGCAGATAAATCTCTGAAAAGAACCAGGTTCGATTTTAGTTACAGTGTCCCTCAGTATGAGACAATGATATCTGAAATGGCAGAATGGATAGAAAGTCACAAAAGCCTTTACCGCCATTACCTCAACTTGTGCACTCTGACAGGAAGAAGTAAATAAAACAGGATCATTGAAAAAGGCACGAAGTGTTTATATTTTAGTGTTGATCAAACCGAGAATTAATCACATTCGACCACTCCGTCCACTTATTTCGAAGCTCTTTTGTTGATGATTCTTCTATGCTTTTCCTTTTTCCTCACTTCATTTATCGAAGTACATAATATAAGACTGAAGCAATATCTAAAGGAGTAATTACCTTGAAAAGCATTAGTGAAATCTTGCAGATCAAGTGGGATTAAGAAATGCTATTTGCAGTCTTTAAATCATGAGGAAGGAGAAGAATCGGAATTTTAGTCCAAGTTTGTGTTGATCTTCGTTACATGAATTGGATATCATCCTTTTTTTGTTTTTTGGTAGCATTGAATGAAGAGAATCAAAATCTAGCTTAAGATAGAGCGTTAGGGTCTCTTGTAACTATATCTTTGATGTTAAACTTTTCATAGAAGATGCTCTTTTAGCTTAAATGAGATGCTAACCAGCATTTTGAAATGATTATTAGCAAAGGAGAAGCAAATGAGTTTCAGTGTAATTGTCCCAACATATAATAGCGACTACAAAAAAATCATTATCACTCTACAATCCGTAATTGCGCAAAGGTATGAAGATTATGAAATAATTATTACTGACGATGGTTCAGAGAGGGAGTATTTTGATAGGATAGAGAGCTTTCTCAGAAGCGTATGTTTTGATAATTACCTGCTAATACGTAATAAGAAGAATCGTGGAATTGTCGGTAATCTAATCGAAGGTCTTAAGGCTGCGAAAGGTAAGTTTGTAAAGGGTTTAGGACCAGGAGATCTTCTTTTTAATGAAAGGTCCCTCCAGGAGATGAGTGATTTCCTAGAGAACAATTCCTTCGGATTAGCCTTTGGAAATATGTATGCATATTCTATCGTCAATGAAGGAGTTGCCAAATTCTCAAATTTCGATGCTCCAAAGAATAAGAGTGTATATCGAAAGAAGAACTCATGCCCGCTGAACAAGCTAAAGAATCTTCTTCTCTTTTCTGATTGGCTTTCAGGAATTACCTTGTTTTTTTCCAGAGAGTACTTTCTGGAATACTCTCTAAGACTTTACAATAACGCAGATGTTAGATTCTGTGAGGATTTAGCACCAGTATTGGTTTTGCTTGAAGGCGATGATATTGGTTATTTGGACAAGAAGATCGTATGGTATGAGTATGCTTCTGGAATATCCACTAATAATGAGACATTCGCGAAAGCATTACTAAGAGAAGACCATGTAAAATTTGAGAGCTATCTGGTCTCCAATTACGGAGAAAATAGATTCGTCAGAGCTCTTCCCAAATTCCGTTCGAGAATAGAACAGATTTATAGCATTAGAAACGTATTCTTGCGATATCTTTCCATGATGATTAGAGAACCGGGATATTATCATTTCAAGGCCAGAGCCAAGATTCATCAGATATTGAATTCCCTGATACTTCGCCTAGACAAGAAAGAAGAGGAAACTACTTTTTTCTATGAGCAGCTTCTTTTCAGGACTCGAAATGGTTGTGACAGCTAGGCATGATGAAGTCTGTGAACACGTGACTATTGTCTGCAAGAGATAATAGCTATGTTTTTTGCAACTAGGAAATGGCTCTTCCTCAGATTATCTGGAATAACTCATTATCACCTTCATGTTTCTGGCAAAATAGAAATGGCTCTTCCTCAGATTATATGAA
>NZ_DIXC01000034.1 GCF_002435945.1 Mesotoga sp. UBA6090 | reverse complement strand
CCAATATCCTTGCGGGGTAAATATGCTCTTCTCGTAGGACGGTGGACCATTGACAGATGACCTGTTCTTAATGCCCTTGCTCTTCCAGCGATCAGCGTCTCCTGGTAAGCGATCAGCGCCGATCTTTGGACGGTGAACGGCTAACGGAGAACCTTCTCTAATGTGACTGGCCTGAGTTAGTGACCGACCACTTTTTGCCTTCTGCTTTGCGCCTGAGAGAGGGCTTCCCCTTCGGGCGAACGGCCGTTCGCCCCTACAAGAAGAATATGATTCTGAATCGGATCACAGATGAAGAAGATCGGCCTTCGTAGCAGACTGGCTTTGAGGATCTTTCCCCGCGAAGCGGGCCTTGCGTCCTGGCATGATCTTAGCCAGCCTTGCATCCACTGACGCTCTTCAGTGCATTGCGTCCCGCCGCAGGCGGCATTGCGTCTAATGTTTTATTCTTACTCGTGCAGCGAGCATCACTTCCCCGGACGTTCCTCCGAGCATCACTTCCTGCGCAGCAGAATCACTTCTCGACGAAGTCGGCCTCGCCTGCGTCAGCAATTGATTATTATCTGCGCTCTTCCCTTTCACCCGCTCCTATTAACCCGTTCTTCGTAACCCGATCTTTCTAACCCGATCCTTTGTTTCCCCGCGAAGCGGGCAATTCGACCGCCGATGCTATAATTAGCCTAGAACAATGCTAATTGTGGAGGAACAGTATGAATACTCTGGAAGATATTCTTTCGAAGCTCTCCGGGAAGCTATCAGAGCTGAAAGAGGAGTACAAGGTGAAAACCATAGGAGTCTTTGGTTCCTACGCGAGAAACTCGTACACCCAAAGCAGTGACGTGGACATTCTTGTCGATTTCGAACAGACTCCCGATCTCTTCGAGTTCATAAGGCTTAAGAACGATCTCGCAATGTTGCTTGAAAAGCGTGTTGATCTGGTAACTCGCAAAGCACTAAGAAAAGACTATGAAGATCGGGTCTTATGCGAGGTCAAATACATATCATGAGACCAGATAACGCTGAGAAACATATTGAAGAGATACTAAGGCTCATAGGAGAGATCGAGGGGTTTCTCCAGGGAGTGTCTTTTGACGAATTCGAGCATAAAAGATCAGTCAACTACTCAGTTTTGTACGCCTTACTGCTAATTGGTGAACAGAAGCATCAGGTGATTAACGCTTGGCTTCGGCGGGAAGAAATGACTGTCTGATTGTTTTCCTGCAACTCACAACTGAAACTTGCAACCGATCCTTTGCTCTTCCAACCCCCTAACCCATAACTGCTACCACGTTTCTAAGCAATTTCTAAGCGGATGCTAAGCGGGCTCTAAGAAATGGGCCGTAGACTGAGAATGTACCAAAAATCATATGGAGGTGTAAGAGATGAAAAAGATAGTGTTAATTACGATAGCGGTTCTTTTGATCGGTGGAATGACATTGGCAGTAGGTTACGGAACGAAGGCGATGCAGAGAAGTCAGGATCCTACAACCTGTGAGAACTTCGTAGATGCAGACGGCGACGGAATAAATGACAACTGCCCCAATGACGGTGTAAGAGAACTAAAGAATGCCCAGGACGGAACAGGCTACAGGCACGGCGCCTCTGGTGAAAAGGGACCGGGACTCGGCAGAGGATTTGGGAAAGCAGCACAGCTGTAAAAGATAAAACCCCTACTCAATCAAGTCAAGGGCCCGAAAGGGCCCTTGTTTTTCGTGATAACAAGACTGGGAACAATCTACGCAGGGACCCGTCGGTCCTCATTTTGCCTTGCCCTGTCCTCCCAAATTTAATTTGGGATCTCGGTTTTGATCTTATCCAAGGACGTGTTCAAGGCTAGGGGAACGTTCTTCTTTGCATTTGGCGGATGTTCCCGTACCTTCGATTACCTGTCTGGTCATGTTGAAGTCCATGTAGATAGTGCCTGTCTTTCCGTTTCTCTGTTTGGCAACTATCGCGTGATATTCGTTCAACGATTGGCTCTTGTTGTACAGTATTGGCCTGTAGATTAGGATTACTACATCGGCGCTGTGTTCTATCGTTCCCGATTCTCGAAGATTCGAGAGTCTTGGAATCCCCTTGTCGTTTTTGCCGACTTCTCTGTTCAGTTGCGAGGCGACTATGATCGGGACTTTGATATCCATAGCAAGAGCCTTCAGCGATCCCATTATCTCGCCGATCTCTGCGTCCTTGGACTGCTTTCCCGGGCAGCTCATGAGCTGGAGATAATCTATGAAGACAACATCGAATTGATGAAGCATATTCATCAGCTTTATGCCCGCTATGATCTCGTGAACAGATCTCACCCCGCTGTCACAGAAAAACATTTTCTGATCCACCGTCCTGTCGATCGCATCGTTCAGTAGCAACTGTCCTTCTTCGCTCAGCTTTTCCGACTCTGCACTGAGGTTTATATCGAAATCCTTCTGGTGCATTCTGTTCTTAAGGTCAACTACATCGATTTCCAGAGAGATATATCCTATAGTCTTTCCCTCGGCGGCCCAGCGATCCGCAGTATTCAGCATAAATGCAGTCTTTCCCGTTGCTGTCTCTCCCGCGATTACCACAAGCTCCTTACCCCTAAGACTGTTCAACACTGTGTTGAAATATCTGAACGGCCAATGAAGCTTCTTGCTCCTGTTCGCCCAGACATCAGTGTGAAACTGTTTTAGAAGCATGTTCGCCTGCTTCATGTCCACGTACTTGAATCCAGACGAGCTCTCATGAAGGAAGGACATAATTTTTCCGGTTGCGTCCTCCATTTCCATGTTGTCTTTCTCCATCACACGAGAGATTTGGTTAAGCAGAAACCTGAATTTCTTGTTCCTCAAAGTCCTGTTGAAGGAGTCGATCAGATTGTTGGCTTCGTTTTCGCTTACCAGGTCAACATCATCGACATCAAAGCGTTCCACCCTGTTATACATTTCCATCAGGATCAAAGTGGGGTCTTTGTCTCTCTTTTTTGAAATAATGTCGTAGATAATCTGCGATTCCTGGGAAAGAAACCTTCGATCTATCTCGTCAATCCTGCACCTAAGATTTATGTAGTGTATCAAAGCCTTCAGCACTTGCCTTTCCGACCTGACATCGAGAATCATCATCTCTCATAACCCCCTTCCATTGAACGACTCGCTCTCGAGAAAGCTCATGAAAAGCTTCCATAACTCTGGTTTCTTCAGGAGCGAGAAAAGGTACTTTTTCTTATCATTTGCCCTGTTTATTGCCTCGGTGAAATATTCTACAAGCCACATGGGGAAATACCAGTCGATCTGTCGATCTGAATCTCCTATTAGCGCAGCTGCAAGCTTGTAATTGTCTTCAATTTCCAGCCTCTCTTTGATTAGACTTGCAGTTCTCTTGATGAAGTCATTCTTTCCCCACTTAGATATATCTTCACTCGTGCCTGCACGATACGAAGTATCCTTAGTAATATCATTATTTAGTAGTGACGGGTTTTCCGCCGCCGGATTATCCGCTTTCGGTTTTCCCGAAGTCGGGAAATCGGTTTGCGGGTGAACCTCGCTCAAATAAGGAGTTTCGTAAATCAGGTACCTCACTCCGTCGAACTTGCCTTTCGTTCCGCGCAACTTCACCTTTTTTACATAACCGGCCTTCTGCAGTTCCTCGATTCCCCTTCTAATACTCTCCTTTCCATCTTTGAAATTCCTCCTGATCTCGGAGAGCCGAAACTCCCAGTCATCGGGTTTGGAAAGAAAGAAGGCGAGAAGCCCTTTCGCCTTGCATGAAAGAGAAGCATCGCTCAGAAAACTCTTGTCGATCGCTACGAAATTTCTTTGCTTCTTCACTCTGAAAATAGATGTGGTATTAGATCTTGAGACTCTCAATTAGCTCTCTCCTTTCTTCAAATACATTCGGATAAGAATCGCGATTCCTGTCGTAGATCTCGTTCATAATCCTGTGGTACTTTCTGTGAACTCTTTCTTCCGAGGAAATGTTGCGGAAACGATCACGATAGGAACTGACGAATCCTCCTGTGCTAGAATCTCTTCGGGTAAAATATCCTTTGTACCTTTTCGGATCTCTTGCAGGAGATCCTTTTTTTCTTCTTACCAACTTGCCCACCTTCTTTCGGTTTGAGATTTTTCATACGGAATCGGAACAGGAAACACCGACTGGGCATATCATAATCGCAAAGAAACCCTGATTCCAAGTACTTAAATATTCTTTAAGTTTTGTTAAGACTGTTCACTTCATAAACTCCCGAGTACTTGGTAGGAATTACACTGTTGGATTTCATCTCTTCTCCCTCCCTATCTGTTTAGTCTTCAGCTGTTTCTTGCTTTTACTCACATGCAAGATCACCACCTTGAGCAAAGTCTGGAATCCCTTTAGAGAAGAACGACCATCTAACTATCCAGAGCGGTTTTTCAAAAGCAGTACTGATTACCTAAATCTCATGCCAAAGATAGAATCCGATGCCTAAAATCTCTATTCACTCCTTATTCGCTGAGAGTTCAGAAAATCGAAGAAACACTTCTTGATCATCCGAGGGCCGACTTCACATATCAGTCATTATTTTATAGATACGGAATCCCCAAGACCAAGCTCAGGTGAAATTCACCTATTTTCAAGAAGATGAAACCTAATTGCAATAGCAACTATTTATGTCAAACCTTCCGGCAAAGGCGCGGAGAAGAAAGAGAAAGTGAAGCAGATGATAAAGGATGCACTTCCAGATGAACAATGGAAGATCGATCCCGAATTCTTCGACTTCATCCTGGATGTCTTGATAGACCTTGTCGTTATGTTCCTTAACAGAGGGCTTTGGAAGACGGCGATGAAGGTGTTGGTGAGATAATCAGATTAGCCAAAACATGTTACTTATTTAGAGTTAATGCCAATAACTTAACCCAATTCGAATTCTCGCGAACAATCCCCCGTCAACTAGGACGGGGATTTTTCTACTTCCTCAAAGAACCAGCTGGGTGCTCTCCATTATGAATTCTCGTATTTAGGCGAAAGTATAGTAAAATCCAGATGGCAACCGTACACATTAGATTTGAATTTTTGTGAAGTTGTAATAACTCTTCATGTTATTTGAACGTATTTGTGGCTGCATATATTTCAAGAAATCGTGTTACTTAAAGTGCCAAATCACAAACGCGTAATTTGGAGGTAGGTGTGGAAAAGAAGAGCTTGCACTTTCTTCGTAAGATTCTATATGTGTTTTTAATACAACTACTATTTCTTCTTGGCCTAATTTCCAAACTCTTAGTAGCAGTCGTTGATCCGCTATTCTATAGCGAAATGCTTATAGCGAAGCGGAAGTACAAGATGATTCCTAGGTACTTCTTCACTGCGTATATTGCCTTCTTCCTTAGCAGACTTCTCACTTCCCAGATAACAGTTGAAAGCGTTGATTCAGTGCGATACACGTTAAGCGCCTTAATTCAGGGTGAAGCTACTCTTATGGCAGTATGTATTAGTATAGGAATCATTCTTCCACAGATATTCGCCAACTCATCTAGAATAACCGATTTCAATCTGGATTATCGTGATTACGATATGACAATTGTTGCTACATTCTTTGGTGTAAGCATTGCAATTACAGCTATGCTGCTCTTTTCTCTCAATGATGCGACTAATCAAACTGTTCTGGACGAAACAGCTAAATGGTCCTTCATGCTCTTTGCCCTGTCCTTGAGTTCATTATTCCCCTTTGTGCAAAGCGAGATTAGCAAAGCAACCATCACTGGACAATTTTCAATTTTTCTTGGTCAAATCCAGCGAGATACTATCTTGGAGTCACGCCAAGAGACCATTTTAAACAAGAGTGAAAGAACAATGTTAATGCGGTTTATGGAAACAGTGCTTGAGTGTAATGATATAATTGTTATTCGAAGAATCTGCTATCTGCTTCTTAAGAAATGCAATTCATGCATTATCAAAGCTAGAAAGAAGAACCATGAATCTAACTTGTCAGATCAGCTGCTTGCAGATATGAGAAAACTTCAAAGGCAATCTTGGAAATCCGGCGACATTTTTCAAACCGAGTTATTGGATGCCACAAACATATTGATTGATGTTATTCAATTTGGAAGCCTAAACAAAGATCGATTGTTTCGAGCTTTTGTTGCCCGAAATATCTACTATGGAACTAATCTTGTAAATAATAGTTTGGAGATGGCCAAACATGTGAAAATAGATTTGACAATGCTGGCAATTTCGTTACTTGAGTGCTTTAAATCGTTTCTTTCTGAGAAGAGCCTAATTAGTCCCAACAAAGAACAACTCGACAGATTACTTCCCTTAATGGAAAAGATCATTTCCACCGGCAATAATGCATATCTTAAGAGAGTTTTCAAAATAGGTCGGAAGTTCGCTGATAACAAAGAAAGGACGAAGATAAGAGAATCTTTGTACTGCGCAGTCTTCGATAATCTCTTTGCCGTCTATGATCTATACTGTGACAAAGGCATAACGGACCTATCATTGTTCAACAAGGTGCTCTCAAGTACTCTTTCTGGCTGTCTGTTCTGGGAGACTGAAACAACAAGAACCTACTTTGCTTCTAGATTCATTGATTACCAGAACAAGACCAGAGAAAGTGATAGGGCCAAGAAATTATATGACAATTTATTGTCTATTTCCAAAGATCCAGACTTTGATAGTGCTATGATGAGAATCATTCTTGAGGACATCAACAAACTCGTGGAGATTACCGAGAGGCTCGGCAACAAGTGATCTTAGCAATTGTGTGCAACCTGTTATTCGTTCACTTTCCCGAAAAATAAATGGTCCGTATTGAGTACTCTTACCTTGAAACGTCAAACGCATCAGATACTTGGATTCTGCTTCCTGGCGTTTTTTTGTCTAATTAACACTCTCTCGTGTTCCTTAACAGGGGGCTCTGGAAGACGGCGATGAAGGTGCTGGTAAAATAACCGTACGTCGGAAAGAGAGTGCAGAATACCTTTTGAAGCAAAATCGACCAAAACTGGTCGGATGATCTGAAGAACATATATAGTGATCGTTCAGAAACCCCGGAAAATTACCGGGGTTTTTTGATACGCAAACCATTGCATTTGGTTTTCTTTGTAACAATGCTTATAATCTTTAGTAGGAAATAGTTGCGACGATTACCATTTAACGGAACACTCAAACTAGCTAAACTATTGGCCACAGATTCATCAAGACATTGCTTCGAAAACGATTTCAACTGTCGTAACTGCTAAGAATATTCGAGCTGGAGACCAAATGAAAATAATCGACAACATTCGAGAGACTCTTAAGGATGATCTGACAGCAACCATTAGCGACAGGAGCAAGATAGACATTGCCGCGTCATGCTTCTCCATATATGCCTTCCAGGTACTCAAAGAACAGCTTGAGGCTGTCGATGAGCTGCGATTCATATTCACTTCTCCCGCCTTCGTGGTGGACAAGACGAAGAAGGAGAAGCGAGAGTTCTATATTCCCCAGCTCAATCGCGAGAAAAGCCTCTACGGACGGAGTTCGAAGTCAAGCTCAGGAATGAGCTCACCCAGAAGGCGATAGCCGGTAAGTACGCTCGAGTCTATTCGATTCACCTGTCAGGCTAACTACATGGGGGTATTTGAAGAAGCTGAAAAACTTGCGGAACTTGATATAGAGAGATTGTGAAGCATTGAAGGCTTCTCCGCCATACTGGCTAAGCATGTCGGTGTGAGTAAAGATGCAATCTGTAATTGGATTAAGAAGAAAGTTTCCCGCACCGCGGGATAGGCAAACAATATATATTCAAAATTTCGGAAGTGAACACTTGTGTCGACAGTGGCAACAGTGCCGAGATTGAGTAAGCTGGTGATGAAACCTTAAGGTAATAGGGGCGTGAAAAGGTGATAAAACACAAGAATATTTCTATGCCATATAACGGCACCCTGACTGCTGAGCAATTCCTGTTTTATGAGATGAGAATTGTGTCGAAGCAGTATCTTGAACAAAAGCCAATTGAAGAGATCATTGCGTATATCAAACGGGGCAATTTGTTCCAGTATCCGACGGAACGCATGGTCATAAGAATCGCTCGTGCTTGTCAAAAGCGGCTGGTTGCGCTCAACAACGAGAAACTGGTCTACGAGTTGGCGAACGCACCCATTGAAGTTGCGAAGCAGATAAACCTCTACGCGATGATGCGCTACAACCGTCTTGTCCGCGAGTTTATGGAGGGACTTGTCGGCGAAAAGTATCACCACCAGGACTTTTCCTATACCAAGAAGGACATTAACGTGTTTTTCTCCCACTTACAGGAACAGAACGACAACGTGGCGGCTTGGAGTGAGAAGACGATAATAAAATTAAAACAAGTACTGACTAGGTGCCTAATTGAAACAGGGATGCTTGATGGTGTCAGGGATACTACGTTAAACCCTATATTCATTAGTGAGGAACTAGAAACAGGCATCCGCGAAAACAATGACTTGACCGCGCTTGCCGCGTTCAACTGTTTCAGGTAGGAGCGAGAATATGGCAGACATCAAACAAGAACTTGATAAGATCAAGGAACGCATCTCCGACGTGAACTTCCTCGCAAACAAAGGGCTTTCCAACGAAGTGGGGATTCACGTTTTCAAATACGCACCGCAATACGAACTCATTGTCCGCGACTACATTGAGAGGCTAGCTAATACATCATCTGATAACTACAGGGTCATCGAGCGGGATATGTATAAAATCTTGCTTGAGATTTTGGCTGAAAAACGCGTGCTTGGCACTGTCCCGGCTCTCGAGCAAAAGAAAGGCAAAGACTACCTCCTCGCTCAGCTTCAAAAGATAGCCACGCCGGAGGCGTTCCTCGCCAAGATGAAATATGAGCCGCACCTGCACGGCGATGTGCTTTTCCTGACTGGTGTAGGCAAAGTATACCCCTTCATGCGGTCTCACAAAATGCTAGACAGTATGCAGCAGGTCTTCTCAGATGTGCCGATTGTACTGTTCTATCCAGGAGAGTTCAACGGGCAAAGCCTAAGTCTATTCAATAAGTTCCACGACGGGAACTATTACAGGGCGTTCAATCTGCTCTAACTGGAGGAAATCACTATGAAGATTCAAAGCATGTTCCAAAAGGATATTAACCGAGAAATCAACGGAGTCATCAAAGTGGCACAGGATGACGAGCAGAGTCTATTACAGGAACTTGGCGAATACATCATCACAAAGGAACTCCGCCGCCACTTCAATACTTTTTTTGATAATTACTCGAAAGCCATTGATCAACCAACCGATAAAATAGGGGTTTGGATTTCTGGCTTCTTTGGAAGTGGTAAATCCCACTTCCTTAAAATGCTGTCTTATCTACTATCCAATCAAAAGGTTGCGGGTAGATCCGCGGTGGACTTCTTCAAAGACAAGTTTGATGATCCAATGACTTACGCCACGGTCGTCCGTTGTGCCAATATCCCTACGGAGTCAATACTGTTCAACATCGACATCGAGGGACCCATTAAGAAGGACAAAACAGCAGTCTTGCGTGTGCTCGCCAAGGTGTTCTACAACCATCTCGGCTTCTATGGTGAGGACTTAAAAATTGCGAAACTTGAACGCTTCGTAGATAAGAGGGGCAAGACCGACGCTTTCCGCAGAGCGTTTGAGGAAGTCAATGGCACGCCATGGGTAGAAGCTAGAGCATCCTATGCTTTCTTTGAAGACGATATTGTGTCCGTTTTGCAGAGCGTTCTCGTCATGAGCGAAACAGCGGCCCGCAACTGGTTCAACGGCGAAGAGAATGTGGATATGAGCATCAAGCAGCTTGTTGAGGAGATCAAAGAATATGTCGATTCTAAAGGCGAGGCTTTCCGGCTACTATTCTGCATGGACGAGATAGGCCAGTACATCGGCGACGACAGCGACCTGATGTTGAACCTCCAGTCTATCGTTGAGGAAATTGGAAGCAAGTGTCGTGGAAAAGTCTGGGTGATGGTCACAAGCCAAGAAGCCATTGACTCTGTCGTGAGAATAATCGGTGACGACTTTTCCAAGATTCAAGGACGTTTCAATACACGCCTTTCCTTGTCCTCCGCTTCGGTTGACGAGGTTATCAAGAAACGTATCCTTGAAAAGACCGAGGACGCGGACGCGCTCCTGCGTATGGTTTATGAAAAGGAACGCGCAGTATTGAAGAACCTCTTCACGTTTAACAACGCGGTGCTGGACATCAAAGGCTACACCAGTGGCGCGGAATTCTCCGCGACTTATCCATTTGTACCATACCAGTTCATCATCATTCAGAAGGTACTCGCCGAAATCCGCAAGCACGGCAATGCAGGTAAACACCTATCGGGTGGTGAACGTTCGATGCTTTCTGGTTTCCAAGAGGCAGCACAGAAAGTTCATGATAAAGACGAGAATGCCCTCGTGCCGTTCTCGCTGTTCTACGACACGGTGCATACCTTCCTCGAAAGCCCCATACGCCGAGTGATAGAGCGCTGTCAGACCGCGGCCGACAAACACGACGGCCTGGAAAAGCGAGATGTGAGCGTACTGAAACTGCTATATCTCGTGCGCTATATCGACGATATCAAGGCGAATATTGATAACATCGCAATCCTGATGGTTGACGATGTACGCGCGGATAAAATAATCCTTCGTCGCGAAATCGCCGAATCCCTAGAGCGCCTGGAAGCACAAAACTATGTTGCCAGAAACGGAGATAACTACTCATTTCTGACCGATGAAGAACAGGACATTGCCATCGAGATTCGCAATACTTCCGTCGATAGTGCAACTATAGTTCAGAGCATCGGACAGACGATTTTCAGTGAAATCTACGCGTCAAAAAAATTCAAATACAGAAAATATGACTTTGCATATGATCAGTACATTGACGAGACCATCTTTGGTGCTGCAACGGGCGGGGTGCGTCTGCGTTTTGTCACAGTTGCAAGCGACTACTACAACGCTCCAGAAGCAAAACTGATAATTGACTCACTGGTCAACAACGAGGTTATAATCCTTCTGTCGAATGAAGTCCAATACTTTGAGGAACTTGAAACTGCCGCAAAGATTCACAAATACATCAAACAAAAGAATGTTTCCCAATTGCCAGAAACAATTCAGGAAATCATCCGCAAAAGGCAATCCCAAGCCAGGGCCCTGGAAATGAGCGCAAAAACTCAGATAGAAAAGGCTATTGTCGGTAGTACATTCTTCATTGCTGGTGAGAAAGTCGAAATCACACATGGAGATGCTAAGACCAAACTTGACGAAGCCTTGAAGCAACTAATAGAGAGTGTCTACTCCAAACTGAACCTCGTGAACACTTTCAGCGAGAGCGATGCGGACATTCTAACCATTCTAAACGGCGAACCCCAACAGAGCGGCATTGCCGGAAGCGGGTCAAATAACGAGTATGCTCTGAACGAGATTAGCCAATGGCTTGAAGAGCGCCACATGAGCCATGTCCCCGTATCAATGGGCGAAGTGCAGCGTCGTTATCAGGCGATCCCTTACGGCTGGCGAGAGATCGATATTGCCGCGCTTGTGGCACGACTTATCGTGTCCCAGAAGATTGAAATCCGTTATGGCGGCGCGGTCGTGAGTAAGGACGATAATAATCTGGTGCGCTATCTGCGCATTAAATCCGAAGTTGACAAGGCAAGCGTAAGCCGACGTATTGCTCCGTCCGAAGAGGATATGCGCAAGGCGGTCAATTTCCTACGCGACTGGCTTGGTCAGATGAGCATTGCTGAGGATGAGGACGGTTTGCTAATGTTTGTCAAAGACACACTAACCAATAAAAAAACTAGCTACGAAGCACTGATTGCCGAATACAACCAAGACCACTACCCGCAGAAGGAAGAGGCAATCCGCGCCCGCGACTTGATGGGTGAGATACTCTCACAGAAGAACGACAATGTTGCTCTTCTGAAACGATTACTCGCCAGACAGGACGACATACGCGATGCTACTGAGGATATGGAGGAAATCGAGACCTTCTTCAAATCTCAGAGGGGCATATTTGATGCTGCGAGAAAACTCCAAGGCGATCTGCAAAACGAGCGTGATTATTTCGCCATCGACCTCGAAACAACCAGCAAAATCAACGAGATTGAGGCTATCCTCGGTATGCACAAGCCTTACGGAAGAATTAAGGATCTATCCGATCTGATGCAGTCAATTAAGACTGCCTATAGGGGGCTTTTGGAACAAAAGAAAAAGGAAGTGCTCGGCATTATTGCTCTGTGTATGGATGATATCCACGCACTCGCGGGTGGCGAAAGCAAAGCAAGCGATGAAGTAAAGAATTCAGATAATCGCTTCATAGAGTACGAACAGAAAGTTGCCGATGCGACGAGCCTGACCATGCTTGACGCAATGATAACGCAACTGCACAACTATAAAGACCAAGTTTGCGCGCAGGTAGAGTCCATACTTCATGAAGATCCTGGGTCACACGAAGAGGGCGCTGAAAAACCTCAACAGCAGATAATCGTTCAGGTGCGCCGCCACGAAGTATTTCCTGTCAAAAGGTTGACCTCTCGTGATGAAGTGGACAGCTACCTTGAATTGATCCGAAAGAAACTGTACGACATATTGGAAGCAAAGGATGGAATTCAAATAAATTAAGCGAGGGTGTGCATATGAACAAGAACGCTATTCAAAAATATGCAGTCTGGGCTCGTAACGAACTCATCGAACAAGTGAAACAACGCGCCTATCAATATGGTATCAACGACAAGGGCTACGGTGATGAGAACGCCACAGTCATATCTGGACGTGTACTTTCCGCAGAAGAGAAGCGGCAACGTCATGAGTTTGTTGTGCAGATAAAAAAGCATGATTTTGAGCAGGCAGTTGAGGAGGTGGCGTACACTTGGTTCAACCGCTTTGTCGCTCTGCGTTTTATGGAGGTCAACGATTATCTACCAACCCATGTACGTGTGTTCTCGGACGCGAATGGCGGCTTTAATCCTGAAATTCTGAAAGACTTTCTCCACCTTGACTTGCCCGGACTGGATAAGGCAAAAGTATCCGCTCTCTTAAACGCCAACAGGACGGAGGAACTCTATCGTTACCTATTGCTGACGCAATGCAACGCACTAAACGAGGCATTGCCAGAGATGTTCGAGCGGCTCGGTAGTTACACTGAAATGCTCCTGCCAATCAACATTCTGAAGCCAGACAGTGTTCTTGGGCGGCTTGTGACGGATATACCGGAAGAAGACTTTCGGGACGCTGTACAGATTATTGGATGGATGTATCAGTACTATATCTCGGATAAACACGACGAGGTTATTGATCCTCTAAGGGGTAAGAGCATAAAGAAAGAAGATATTCCTGCTGCAACTCAGCTTTTCACAACCGACTGGGTTGTTCGTTATATGGTGGATAACTCCTTAGGTAAATATTGGATTGAGCGACATCCTGAAAGCAAACTCCGCGAAAAGCTGGACTTCTTTTTTGTTCCGAAGTCCGGTGAGATTTCGTATGTATCCGAAGCAGTATCTCCACAGGAATTAACATTTTTAGATCCCTGCATGGGCAGTGGGCACATTCTTGTTTATGCCTTTGATGTTCTGATGGAGATTTATAAAGAATGTGGGTATGGTGAGCGCGACGCTGCGTCTGAGATCGTAAAGAATAATATCTTCGGTCTTGACATTGATGAGCGTTGTTCTCAGCTTGCCTATTTTGCCGTTATGATGAAGGCACGCAGCTATGACCGTCGCTTCCTGACTAAAGGTATAAAGCCTAATGTGCTTTCCATCCGTGAAAGCAACTCCATTGCAACATTCACTCGCGCAAAATATATGCCTGATGCAGGACAGAACAAAGTCGGTGAATATCTTGTCGATGTCTTCCGTCATGCAAAGGAAATTGGCTCTTTGAAGACAGTCAAGCGTGCTAATTACGAGTCATTCCAAAAGTATTTGGCAGAGTGCGCGGAGAATGCCTTTATTGACATTGATTTTTCTCTTTGGCATACGGAAGAAATGCCTCTAATGGAACATTTGACTGAACAAGCAATCATCATGTCCGGTGAGTACACCGTCGTGTGTACTAATCCTCCTTATTTGGGCAAATTGGAAAGTCATCTAGAAGATTTTGTAATCAGCGAATATAAACCCTATTCTGGTGACTTGTTCAGCGTGTTTATGTATCGCAATTTTAGTTTCTGTAAGAGCAACGGCTATTCTGCTTTTATGACACCTAATGTATGGATGTCAATAAAGTCATATCAAGCACTTCGTGAATACATTATGCGTGAAAAATGTATTATCGGCTTGGTTCAGATGGCACATGGTGCATTTAATGAAATTGCTTGTGTTGATGTGTGTTCCTTTATTATCAAGAACAAGCAAGAAAACAATAATGGAATATATATAAAATTGTCTGATTTTAAGGGCAATATGGATATTCAAGGTGAAAAGTGTTTATTTGCAATCAAGAATGACTGTGATTACAAATATTCAGCAAACAATGATGACCTAATGCTTGTTCCAGGATCACCAATTACTGCATTTTGTGCTTCAAGCCAAATGCTACACCTTTATAAAAAAGCACTGTTACTTAAACAAGTAGCTGAACCAAAACAAGGAATTGCAACTTCCGATAATGATAAGTTCTTAAGGTTATGGTTTGAAGTTGATAATAATAAACTATTTTTCTCTTGTAGCACCCACGAAGAAGCTAATGATTCTTCCGCCCGTTGGTTCCCATATAATAAAGGTGGCAATTTCCGAAAATGGTATGGTAATAACGACTATGTTGTAGATTGGGAAAATGATGGTCATAGACTCAAAAATTTTAAGGGTTCGGTTTTACGAAATCCAAACTTCTATTTTAGAGAATGTATTTCTTGGTCGCTTATATCATCATATACCATCGCATTTCGATATAAACCCGTAGGGCATCTGTTTGATGTGGCAGGTATGAGTTGCTTTCAGTCATCTAATGTAAACCTTAAGTATCTTCTTGCGTTAAACAACTGCTGCTTGATTGGTAAAATAATGATGATGCTTGCACCTACTATTAATTATCAAGTCGGTAATATTGCAAACATCCCGGTGATTTATGATGAACATAGGGCGCGGGAAATAGTTGACATTGTAGACGACAACATTGCACTTGCTAAAGAAGATTGGGATGCTTACGAGACTTCGTGGGACTTCCATGCTGATCCGTTGTGCAGACTTAGAGCATCCCATAATAATCTGAGTAAAGCCTACTCATTCTTGAGAGATAGAACAAACGAATTGTTCTGCAAACTTCACAGAAATGAAGAATATCTAAATGATGTTTTCTTAGAAATTTACGATGTTGTTGGAGAGATGCCAGACACTGTATCTCGTCGCGATGTTTCTCACACCTTCATATATGATGCAAGGGAAGAAATCACGGAAGATATAAAAGAAAGCTACTATGTCCGCACAAAGGCGGACTTGGTTAAGAACTTCATTTCTTATGCTGTTGGCTGTATGTTCGGGCGGTACTCGCTTGATATTGAGGGGCTTACCTATGCTGGCGGTGAGTGGAGTGCAAGCAAATACAAGACATTTATTCCCGACAAGGACAATGTTCTCCCCATTTGCGACGATGAGTATTTCGATGACGATATTGTGGGGCGGTTTGTGGATTTTATGCGTTTGACCTACAGCACTGAAACGTTGGAGGAAAATCTAAAATTCATCGCCGACGCACTTGGCGGTAAGGGTACGCCACGTGAAGTCATTCGCAACTACTTTCTCAATGACTTCTACGCCACTCATTGCAAAATTTACCAGAAACGCCCGATTTACTGGCTGTTTGACAGTGGCAAGAAGAACGGCTTCAAGGCGCTTATCTATATGCACCGCTATTCGCGTGACCTGCTCGCAAAACTGCGGACCGATTACGTCCACGAACAGCAGGAGCGCTATCGCACACAGCTTTCACATATCGCCGCTGCCATCAACACCGCAGCCGGCACAGAACGTGCACGGCTTCTAAAAAAGCAGAATAAGCTGACAGAGCAACTGAAAGAAATCACTGTTTTTGAAGAGAAGGTTCACCATCTTGCTGATCAAAACATCGAGATAGACCTCGACGATGGTGTGAAGAAGAACTACGAAATTTTCACAGACGTCCTGGCGAAGATATAGGAGAACACTATGCTGTCAGAAACGATAAAACTAAGGCTCGCGGAACGATTCGCCGCGCCGTTGTCGGAATTTCATAAACGCCGAATCGTCTTCTGGCACGACGAGGACGGCGAGTTTACGGATGCGATTGACGAACTCAATCTGCCCGGTATAAACATTGTCAAACTCACCGGTACGAACAATTTTGCAGTTAAGAAGCTACTCTCTTCGGACGATCTTACGGGCGATTACCTTATCTACGATCCGCTATCTTACGAAAGAGACCAGCACGATGACTGGCTGCTGGACATTAGACTGTACAGTGGGGAGCCGTTTCGTGCCGACCTTGTGTCGCTCCAAATGGAGGAACTGCTCGTTGAGCCATCCTCCGCGATGAGAAAAACGATGAAACTGTACGCCAAATTCCTGGATAACAAAGACCGCAAGGCGAAGCTACGCCGTATCGGACGTACATACCAGACACCGCTCCAGCTACATATTGACATTATGGCGGTCCTGTGCGGTCTGGCTGGCGGTTCAGCCCAGGACGTGATAATTGCCGTTTTATCAGCGGGCTTAGAGAAAGAAAGCAACGATGCGCTGATTAACATAGAGAAGTTTGGAAACATCGAAGCTTTCTGGCAGCTTGCGCAGAAATACACAGGTTATGTAAACTCGAAGGGGCGCCCACTTTCCGACCTTGCTGCACATATCCTTATCACCGCCTTGTCGCAGACGATGCCTATTTCTGCTCTGCGTGGCTTGGAACGATTCATTTCCGATTCATGCAAAGCATACTGCTATCAGCTTGTGCATGAATGGCAGCGTGGCGAAGGAAGCGAAGGCTTGATTGAGATTTGTCGCTATGTAGAAAACGAACTACGTCTTGCTAACCGTTTTGACAAAACGGAAATAGATGTCCTTTCAAAGAGCGATACTTTTCCCGCAATCAATGAAAGCATACTGAAGCGCTTCTTTGCGAAGGTTGGGGATAATATTATAAAGGTCGAGGACATCATCATTGCGGTCGAGAACCGCCGCACCGCCGCCTGGTATGCGCTGACCGAGGATTACCTCGAAAGCCTTTACTATATCGCCAAGATGCAAGAGTTTTATCTGGCGCACATTGAAGGCTTCCACATCGTCGAGTCTTCGAAGATCTGGAAACTTTACACAACCGATGCTTATGAAATGGACAGTCATTACAGGCACTTTCATGACCGCTTCGGCAATACATTAAAGTACCCGAACACCCTCTTGGAGGATGCTTTAAAGAAATGTTCCGATGTGGTTGAGGGTTTGTACAGTGAGTGGTTCTTGAAACAGCTCACCTTGGCTTGGACAAAGTCCATAGCCGGCGATTTAGGTTCGCTCGGTTATGTTTCAGAGATAAATGAACAGCGCGAATTCTACAGCCGTTATGTTTCGCCGAATGTGAGCAAGGGCAACCGAGTGTATGTGATAATTTCCGATGCATTGCGCTATGAGGTAGCCGCTGAACTTTCCGAATACCTCAGCCATAAAACTAAGGGCAAGGCGACACTGGAATCCGTGCAAACGGTCTTCCCAAGTATAACGAAGTTTGGTATGGCGGCACTACTACCCGGCAATGAAGTGTCGGTGAACGACAAAATAGATGTGTTTGTAGACGGAAAGCCTACCGCCAGCACGGCACAACGCGGCGTAATACTGAACGCCACCAACCCTGACAGCGTAGCCGTAACCTATAAAGAACTGCTCCAGATGAAAAAACAAGAAAGGCGTGATTTAGTTGCTGGCAAGGAAATCATTTATATCTATCACAATGCGATTGATGCAACCGGAGATAAGGCGCCTACTGAAGGAAAGGTTTTCGAAGCATGTGACACAGCAATCGACGAAGTGACCGCCATCGTCAAGATAATCACAGGTGATTTGAGTGGTGCAAACATCTTCATAACAGCCGACCATGGCTTTCTGTACACCTACAAACCTCTTGAAGAGAGCCAGAAAATCAGTCGTCAGAACTTTGATGGTGAAGTGTTCGAACTGGGCAGACGCTATGCGCTTACTGCTACAACTACCAACGCCAAATACCTACTGCCAGTCAAAACGGAGCGGGCGATTGGCGGCACTCCTATGAAAGGCTATGCACCTCAGGATACCGTAAGGATCAAGGTACAAGGCGGCGGTGAGAACTATGTCCATGGCGGTATTAGTCTGCAAGAGATGGTCGTACCTGTCATCGTCTATAAGGGTATGCGCACAGGCTATAAAAAGTATGTTGAGGTACAGAATCCGGGGCTTTTACTCATATCCGAAAGTCGTAAGGTATCGAATTTGATGTTCTCACTCGACTTTCTACAGAAGCAGCCCGTGGGTCAAAAGGTGCAGCCTTGTAATTACAGTCTTCACTTCACCGATGACGAAGGCGTTCCAGTCAGCGACTTTCAGACGGTAATTGCCGACAGAACTAGCAACAACGCTTCAGAACGTGTGTTCCGTGTGAGATTCACGCTGAAGCAGATGCAGTACAACCGGAATATAATCTACCACCTAGTCATAGCCAACGAAACTGATGCACCTGAAGAAATCGAGTTTCGCATTGACATAGCGTTTGCCGATGATTTCGGTTTTAACCTTTGACACACAAGGAGGACTCTTCGATGGACTTAGAATCAACCCAACACTCGCCAGAAACGAATGACACGAATGAGGTCATCTATCGGAAACTGCGTGAGAATTTTGACGGTAAGATTGTACGCAAAGACTTAACTAAGGCTATTAAAGAAGGTGCAAATGTACCAGTCTATGTCTTAGAGTTTTTGCTTGGGCAGTATTGCTCATCCGATGATCCAAAGATAATTGAGGACGGGGTGAGAAACGTAAAGCAAATTCTTGCGGAGAACTTCGTTCGTCCTGACGAAGCACAGAAAGTGCTGTCCGCCTTACGTGAACGTGGTAGCTATACAATCATCGATCGCATCACGGTGAACTTGAACATTAAACAAGACCGCTACGAAGCAGACTTTTCAAACCTCGGTATCCGTTTTATTCCCATATCTTCGGGTTATGTATCGAAGTATGACCGGCTGCTCTGTGGTGGTATCTGGTGCATTGTCGGGCTTGAATATGAATACATTGAGGAAGACAAGAAATCTACACCCATCCGCATTGTGAAACTGACACCGATTCAGATGCCTCACATTGACATGGACGAGATCAAGAACGGTCGTCATGCCTTCACAAAGGACGAGTGGATCACTATTCTGCTCCGCTCCACGGGCATGGAAGCCGACCGTTTTACCAACCGCGAGAAGTGGCTACAACTTGCCCGTTTGCTTCCCCTAATAGAAAACAACGTAAACCTCTGCGAACTGGGACCCCGAAGCACAGGCAAATCGCACCTCTACAAGGAGATTTCGCCTAATTCTATTCTTGTTTCAGGAGGACAGACGACGGTCGCTAACCTCTTCTACAATATGTCGAGCAAGCAAGTCGGTCTTGTGGGTCTATGGGACTGCGTAGCTTTCGACGAAGTGGCTGGAATTACCTTCAAGGACAAAGATGGCGTTCAGATAATGAAAGACTACATGGCTTCCGGCTCATTTGCCAGAGGCAAGGAGGAAAAGGCGGCTTCCGCTTCAATGGTTTTCATAGGTAACATCAACCAGAGTTTGGATGTACTGCTGAAAACTTCGCACCTCTTTGATCCATTCCCTGAAGCGATGGCGTATGATACAGCGTTTCTTGACCGTATGCACTGCTATATTCCCGGTTGGGAGATACCAAAATACCGTCCTGAATCGTTTACAAACGACTACGGATTTATTACAGACTATCTTGCCGAGTTTATGCGAGAAATGCGGAAAGAGTCTTTCGGCGATGTATGCGACAAGTACTTCCGTTTTGGCAACAACCTAAACCAGCGTGATGTTATTGCCGTCCGCAAAATCGTGTCGGGCTTTACGAAATTGCTATATCCGAACGGTGAGTTTACGAAGGATGAGATTGAGGAAATCCTGACCTTTGCTTTCGAAACGCGTCGCCGGGTAAAGGAACAGCTAAAGAAAATCGGTGGTATAGAATTCTACGATGTGAACTTCTCTTATATCGACAATGAGACCTTTGAAGAACGCTACGTTTCCGTGCCGGAACTGGGCGGTGGCAAGATAATCCCCGAAGGCTTGACTAACCCCGGCAATGTCTACACTGTATCTCAGAGCAAAAGCGGTATGATAGGCGTGTACCGTCTTGAAACTCAAATGTTACCCGGAAACGGGAAATTCGAGCGTACAGGGCTTGGGTCTGACCGTGATGCAAAGGAAGCCACAAATACGGCTTTTAACTATCTGAAAGGTAGCGGCAATCAGATAAGCGGGCAGCTTAGTACAACTACAAAGAACTACATCATCAACTACCAAGACCTCAATGGCATCGGGATGACAAAGTCTCTGACCCTGCCAACTGTGATAGCGCTCGCGTCTTGTGCGTTGAGCAAGCCTACTCTTTCGAGCCTCGCGGTGCTCGGGGAAATCAGCATCAGCGGCACAATCCTCAAGGTAGAAGAATTGGCAAGCGTCCTGCAAGTCTGCCTCGATGCTGGAGCGAAGAAGGTACTGATACCCATAACATCTGCCGCCGAACTTGGAGCAGTTCCGTCAGATCTCATAGGCGCGTTTAGCTTGATATTTTACAGTACACCGCAGGAGGCTGTGTTTAAAGCTCTAGGTGTTGAATAACTTATGATGAGAGGGTTTCTAGCAGTTTCACTGAATTGGGAGGAATCGTGGTGCCTTCGAATCTTGATTGTTTCAAGAAGGATCTGGAATCATTACTCAAACAAGGAGAGCTCCTTCTATTTGCAATGTATTATGAACAGAAACCCAAGGAGATGATGCTCAAACTGAAGGAGAATGATAGGAATTCCACTGAGAAAATCTTCAAGAGATTGCCCTCTTTTATAGACAAGTATCAGTTGTGGTACAGTGAAGCACTTATACTAATCAAACAACTACTGCCGGACAGGATTATCGATTTCATTAGTTACTACGAAAAGCCCAAATCTCGCAAGACTATCAGCTACGAAAACTACAAAATTTCTGATTACTTGCAAGGCCTAGTTTCTAGTAGAGGCGAAACAAAGATCGTTGGTCCGGATGCGGCGATTCCTCAATTCAAGCAACAGCTGGCAATCCTTGAGTCTGCAAAAAGAAGATTTGAGAGTTCTCTCTTTGATATTCGTCAGCTTGTTCAGGCAGATCTCTTTGATTCGGAGCTTGACGAGGCAGAAGAGTTGTTGAAGCATGGATTTGAAAGGGCAGCGGGAGCTGTTTCAGGAGTAGTGCTCGAACGTCACCTAATGCAGGTTTGTGATAATCACAGGCTCTCAATTAGGAAGAAGAATCCAAGTATCTCGGACTTCATTGAATGCCTGAAGAGCTCCAACGTTATTGATACCGCTCAATGGCGATCTATACAATTCTTGGCTGATATTAGGAACAAATGCGATCACAGCAAAAAGGATGAACCCACTGCAGAAGAGGTTGAGAAACTGATTCAAGGTACTGCTGAGATAATCAAGACACTATTCTAGAGGGTTAGTCGGTAAGAAACTGATTGACCTTCAAGACGGAAATCGGAGTGAAGCGATGTTTGATAATTTTGAAGTCGAAGGGCAGGGTTCTTTCGGCCGAGAAGGTATAACTCTTTACAGAGGAAATGCGAAGTTCATTTGGAACGCCTGTGAATCTTTTGCAGAAAGAAAACTCTATCTTGAAGCCACAACCTCGGATTTTTCGTCAAATATTGTTCCCGCAGTAAATGAAGATGAGTTAATAGATTTTGAGGGTACAACACATGATCGAGCAGTCTTCAAAGCCAAGTGGCTTAGCAAAGTTTCCTATAACTTTAGTTGGAGCAAAGGTGTCGTTAATCGCACATTTGGATATCACGTACAAGAACTCGAGCTTGGTGACACTAAAGAAGAATTAGACAAGATAGAGTTCTATTTGCCGAATGCATTTTTTCCATTCATGAATCATTCCAAAGACGATCCGCCTTCAGGCTTAAATACGCCTATCCCATTAGAACTCAAATACCTTGACAAGAGCTACGTAGTTGTTATTGAAGATATAACAGACCCGGAAATGGTGAAAAGTGCTTTGGATCACATCACTTTGAGGCTTACTGTACAATCGAAAGACTCAGAACTGCGCAAATCAGACGTTGAAGAACTTGTTAAGTACATATTGGAGATTATGAGTGTAGCTTATGGCGATCAACTTCCTTGGTCATTCATGATAGCTTATAGAAAGGAAGTTGAGCAGTTTAGACAATACAAGAGTGACTACATCTGCTCACACAGAATTCACAGAACTCTTGTAAGCATGCAATTTCCAGAAAACTTGAAGAATCTTATAGAGTCTTGTTTTACTACTTACTCTCAAATGACTGATAAGAAGAGAAAGGCTTTGAAAATTCTTAGTCAAGGTATTCAGATGTCTTCTGAACGTCTATTCTTTCCTCTTCCCTTCATAATCTTAGCATCCTCTATTGAGAGTTTCGCTTCACTAACACTACCTGATTCCTCCAACAGCCTTCTCTCAAAGGCAGAACGAAGATCTTTGAACGATTCATTCAAAGAGTGGATCAGAGAGAATTTACTAGCCTATCTCGATAATGATGAAGACAAGCAATGGGTAATTGAAAACAGCAATCAGAAACTAGCTTTCATGGTTCAGAAATCTCTAAGAGAGAGGATAATCGCATTGTTTGAAAAGTTTGATATAGAACACAAAATTGACGTGATAGGAGAATTCGTGAAGCGTCGAAATGAAGGAACACATCAAGAGTACAGATATACCTCTGGAGACTACGAAAAATGGTGTAAGGTAGCAGCGCTACTAGAGAGACTCATACTGAAAGAATTGGGTTACAATGGGCAGTTCAATGATTGGTATGAGATACAGCCAGTGGCGAAAGAGCTTTCACAGGTTCTCGAAAAAGGTCTATAGAGTACACCCGTGCCATGAATGCTGAAGCTAGAATGAAAGACTTTTCAATATGGCGTATTCTTTAGTAGATATGGTTGTCTCACACTGTAGTACAAATTCCAAGGAGTTTGAAACATGACTGACGAGAAGATTCTCGAGTATATTGAGTGGTGCAAGAAGCAGAAGTTAAGCTACAAGGAAACTATGACTCTCTTTGAAGGAAGCTATGATTCGGAGACCAGGAAGAGGGCAGAACTGCTTTGGCGAGCACATTCTGGTTCAGAAACCGAAGTTGTTTCTAATTCTGAACAAGAGCAGGTAGAACTAGCAAACACTTTCGAAAGTAAAACAGACCATTATTGGCCTAAGTGGACCAACAATAGATTCGCAAGGATCTTGATCCTTATCGGTATTGTCTTTGTTTTGGCGATGATAGTGCTTCTAGTGATTCCCGTTCGCTACTATGAAGAACTTCTTTTCGAAAAGAGTTGGAATTACGGAACATTGTCAGGATTAGAAATCAACATTGTTCTCAAGAGCAATTACATTCCAATTGAGCCAACAGTCTTGAATATGAGAGCTAGCTTTAGGGGTATTGTTAATACGTATCGTGAATATGCTGCCGTGAGAGTTGTTGCATACAAGAGTTTTTTCGCGGACAAACCGTATGCTTATGGAGATTACGTAGACGGGAAGCTAGTGAACTTCAAGATTTACTGAAGGGTCGAAATACTTGCTAGACTTTTGAGGAGGATTCGTAGTGGTTATACAGCAATACTCGGTTAATCAACACCCAATTCAAACTTTGCTCACGTGGGTTCAGTCACAGGCAGTTGCCATACCAGAGATTCAACGGCCCTTCGTTTGGGACGCGATTAAGGTTAGGGATCTTCTGGATTCTCTTTATCAGGGTTATCCCATAGGATACCTTATTGCGTGGCAGAATCCGAATGTCAAACTAAAGGACGGCACTAAATCGGTTGGCAAGAGAATTCTTATTGACGGCCAACAGAGAGTCACCGCATTGATGGCAGCGCTATTGGGTCAGAAAGTAGTTACCAAGGACTATCGCAGGATTCGGATAGCCATTGCCTTCCACCCGTTAGAAAAGAGGTTCGAGGTTACTAATCCCGCTATAAGGAAGGACAGGAACTGGATTCCAGACATCTCTGCAATCTTCAGACCTGATTTCAGATTGATTCAGGCGGTGAAAAATTACTGCGAATTGAATTCAGTTGAGAACGAAGACGAGATTTTTGAGAGTCTAGAGTCACTAAAAGGCATCGTAAATAACCCGATTGGCTTGATTGAACTCAATTCCGATCTGGATATCGAAACAGTCACGGAAATCTTCATAAGAATCAATTCGGCAGGCTCAGTGCTTAGTCAAGCGGACTTTGCGATGTCGAAGATCTCTGTGAATGAAACATATGGCGGCAACAATCTCAGGAAAGCAATAGATTATTTCTGCCATTTGGCCATTGCTCCGGAGTTCTATCAACAACTCCAGGAGGTGGATGAAGAGTTCACCAGGACTGATTACTTCGGCAGGATGTCTTGGCTAAAGAATGAAAATGATGACTTGTATGATCCTTCTTATACAGACATGCTTAGAGTAGCTTTCACTTCGAAATTCAAAAGGGGTAGATTGCAGGATTTGGTTGCGCTTCTTTCCGGCAGGAATTTCGAAACGAGAGAGTTCGAAGAGGAGATTTCCGAACGCTCATTTGATCTATTGAAAACCGGCGTTATGGATTTCATGAATGAAAACAACTTCAAGAAGTTCATCATGATTCTCCGTTCTGCAGGTTTCATAGATAGTTCTATGATCAGGTCCCAGAATTCGATCAACTTCGCATACATCATGTATCTAACTCTTCGCGAGATGAATTGCGATCAAGCGGAAATTGAATCGTTAGTCAGAAAGTGGTTTGTTCTTTCAATTCTTACGAGTCGTTATTCCAGTTCTCCCGAATCTACTTTTGACTATGATATCAGGAGAATACATGAGAATGGGAAGTCCTTCATAGAAAATGTCTTTTCAGCAGAGCTCTCGGATGCTTTCTGGGAGGTAGGCTTGCCGCAGCAAATGAATACTTCGGTTTCCAGCAGCCCTTCTTTCAATGTCTATCTTGCGGCTCAAGTGAAGCTTAAAGACAAGGGTTTCCTTTCACGCGATATCTGCGTCGCAGATCTGGTTAGCCTAAAGGGAGATGTTCATCACATTTTCCCGAAGGAATATCTGAAGAAATTCGGACTTACCAGAGGAAAATACAATCAGATTGCTAACTACGCGATGACACAGAGCGAGATCAACATTGCTATCAGTTCTAAGCCGCCTTCGCAATACCTTACAGAAGCTCTAAATCAATGCAATGGTGGGGGTCTCAAGTATGGAGGTATCACGCTGAAGTCAGAAATGCTTGAGAACTGGAAGATGAACTGCATCCCTGAAAACACAGTGAATATGACAATAGACGACTATGAAGAATTTCTCGAGGAGCGACGTTATCTCATGGCTCAGAAGATAAAGAGGTATTTCGCGGTTCTTTGAGCGATAATTGAATAGATATTCGATGTGTTTTCTGGACGAGGTGTGGAAGTGGATTTCGATCGAAACAGAAATAACATGACAGGAAAAACCATATGATTCTACACTACTTCAGGAAGTACTGGTGGGTGGTATCGGCTGCGATCATTGCGCTTGCTTATGTGATCCCTTATCAGGTGGTTATTGGTCTGCTCTTTGCGCAGGTAATTACTGTGAGTCTTGTCTCATTTAGGATCAGGAATTATTCGAAGCCCGAGCGAAATGTGAAGAACCTACGGAATCTTCTCGTTCTTGAGTTCAAGGACCTTCTCGAAAGCTATGGAATATCCTGTGATTTTCCTCCAAGGGGTGATTATTCCTCCGTTGATCTTATCGCGGACATTTTCGGAGAAAAGACGGTGTTCTCCATTAGAGAAGGCAATGATGAGATCCATAAATCCGAAGTGCAAAGTCTCGTCGCTTCTCTCTCGAAGCACGGGGCAAAGCGCGGAGTCATTTTGGTCGATGGTCTGCTGCCGATTGAGGCAAAGAGACTGGCCGAGAGCTACGGCCTTGAATTTAAGAGATATGAGAAGTACAAGGAAGAAATTCAAGAAGAGCTCGGTTCTCAGCCTAATCTCTGCCATGCTTGCGGAAAATTGATCGATCAGAATCAGAAGGAGCTTTGCAGGAGTAATTCGGAGCTTCTGGGCGGAAAGTTATACTGCCATGAACACTTCAAGGAGATCATCGACAAATCGAGTGCAGAAACAATCTAGGAGGTGAAGCTTCGGAGTTTATCCGAGAGCATGGCATCCTTGTCTATGCTGGCAATCACAACTTTGTCAGAAATCTCATTGTCCACGAGGCTATCATATATGTTGAAGTAGAGGTAAAGCTCTTGATCAATGTTAGATAGGTTGTAATGACCTTTTAGCTGTACCTCGGGTGGTCTATCTATTAGCCTGGCGACTCTCACTCCCGGGAAATCCTCCTGTATTTCTTGGAGCATCTCTTCAATGAATACATCGTCACCGGAATTCACCGCATTATACATCGCATGCCATTGAAAATAACCAACTAATAAAGAGGAAGCTAGATTCTCGATAGATGTCTCGAAAATCCCCGAGTAAATCTCCTGAGTGTAGCTTATCGCTTCGTTCTGAAAGACGTGGTACGGCAGCATCATTAGAAGAATCGTTACGACAAAAATGAATATGACTAGCGTAGATCTTATGTACCTTAGTTCATCAAATCCTTTCACGTTCCACCTCCCACTGCATTGCTTAACTTCAAAACTTTTGATTAATCATATCACTCACTCCTTCGATTCAAACAAAAGGATAATTACTGTTGCCATCTTGAGAGCTTGACAACTGTTCTGTGCAAATAAGTCGAGTTAATTTGTATGTTTTGTTCTGAATGTTAAATCGTGTATAATCATGATTGCTTTACTAATTTCTTTCGGGGGGCAAGTTGAAAAGCGGGGATTCAACCTATGGGATCCTGAGCATAAGGGATCTTAGAATAGGTATGCGGCGGAGGAATGTCAAAGTCCAACTGCTTGAACATGCGCCATCCAGAGATCAACTCATGAAGATCACAGAAATCATCTGGAAAAGACATGGCCAGGACGTTGAAGAACTCACGACAGTATTCTTTTTGCCGGGAATGGATCCGAAGTCAGCGGCGTATGCGTTTGAAGGGTGTTAAGAAGAATGAGAGAAGCTATGTGACCATAAGACTCTGAGATTTTTGCAGCATCAGTGTCTATGCTTGTCATCTCTAGGCAAAAATAGACTTGTTTCTTTTCTAGTTGAGATGTCAAGAAGTAGTTCCAAGGTGATTCAATTGAAACGTCCTCGGGTAATCCTTATCAGAAGAAACGCGCTTGTTAATTAGCAGAGTTGGAATTTGGCGCAGCAAAGATGCTACAGTTTATTATTAGAAAGGAGGTGGAGAAGATGCTATTTATCGGCTGGCTGTTCTTGATATTAGGAGTCATCTTGGCTTTTCTTCTACCATTTGTAGGCATTCCATTAATCGTGATTGGTGTGCTCCTCTTGTTAGTGGGTAGAGGGCAAAAATATGGAAAATATCGCTACAAGGAGGAGAAATACAAACTCAAAGCAGAAGAAGACCCAGAGAATGCTGAGAAATACCTTAGAAAGGCGCGCAAGAGCAAAGTGAAGGCTTCGAAATTTGAGAGATAGCGATTCAACAAATCCTGTGCAATCAGGTGATTTCGAGGTAGGCTTGTGAGTTCCAGTAGTTTTTGTTTGCTTTTCATCGAACATCTCGACTAATCCTATGATATAGCTAGGACGTGTTTGCATTGAGAAAGGCCGCTGCTTACGCAAGAGTCTCAACACTTCATCAATCTGATCTCAGCCTTGTAGGTCAATTCGAAGAATGCGACAGATACGCCGAGAGCAACGAAATTGAGATCGTTGGGTACTTCGCAGATAAGGAAACAGGAAAAGTCAATCGAAGGGAACAACTCGATGAACCGATCGATCACGCTAATAGAAGAGAGTTCGAGTATCTTTCGTGACAGACTCGCTTTTTTACATTTCGTTTTTTTCGTGACAGACTCGCTTTTTTACATTGAGTTCATATCGGCCACTAAGTAGTGCATTTGCTGCAAGCTGAATATCTACGATAAAGCAAGGTCCAGGAACTTGACAAACTGAATTGCAGTTCGCGAAGCGAAAGATGAACTGTGTCACAAAGTATTGCTGGAAATTCAATGAACGTCTGAGAGGGATTCTTTTCGAACCCTTCGAGCGATGGGACCGTGAAATGAAACAAAATACCGTGGAGTTGACAAAGTTGACAGGAAGAACATATAATATAGGAGAAGAGCATGGATCTGATGAAGAAGAAGCTGTTCTTCAATGTGCTTAGGAACAGAATACAAGAGATTATTGAAAACCGGGAATGCAATATATACTTGCTCAGTGATGCAAAGAAAAACATAGATCTGATGAATGCTTTCTACAAGTCAGGAATAAGAGAGCATTATGATGTGCTTGAGGCCACGTGGAAGGTGGCGAAAGATATCTGTCCCGATGAGATCAAGGATGATAATCAAAGAGATTCATTCACGATTGTTGTCTGGAAATCCTTACCGCTTGAAACAATACTCAGAGAGCTTGAGATTGCTGATGATGAATTTCCGGCGCCAGAAAACTATGAATACAAAGACAGAGTCTATTTCAAGCTGAGTTATAGCTTCAATGAAAGGCTGATCTGTCTATCTTTGCATATTGGAGAGTACGGGAGTTGATTTAATGATATGTCCCGAATGTGGAAAGAAAATGCGCCTATCTAGGGAAGAGAGTGTCGAGAGTTTCAAGGGAAGTCAAGTCAGACTTTCCTACGATGTCTATAGATGTGATGAATGCGGGAATTCGTATGTGGATGCCAGATCTCTCGATGAAGCCTGGAAGAAGATCTGGGACGATTATGAGAAGACTAATTGCATCCCCTCGCCGTCAGATCTCAGGAAAGCCAGAGAGAATCTAAACCTCACTCAGGAGGAGATAGCGCTCCTGCTGGGAAGAACGAAGTCTCTGGTTTCCAAGCTTGAAGACGGCTCGAGAGCTCTTTCAGACAAGCTTCTCGAATCTTACACGAATTACATAATGCCAGGCGGAGAAGACTTCATCTCTTTCGTTAATGCCGCTGCTGTCCAGGGAAGGATCTCGCCGGATGATCGAGACAGAATAGTCGGCAAGACCGGTATTGGAAATGAATCCCGGCTCTCTCTGAGAGAAAGGATGATAATTGAAGCTCACGGAAATACCGAAACGCTCCTCAATGGCTTCAAGGTCTTTTCAGGAAGAACTCTAAGTGCAGTCGTGGGGCGTTTTCTATCAGAAATAGGACCTCTTGATCATATGAAGCTATTCAAGCTTTTGTTCTATTCCGATTCGCTTTCATTCGAGAGAAGGGGAATGTCCATTACCGGTCTCAGGTATATTGCCAATCACTATGGACCTACTCCCGTGAAGTATGAAGACGTCGTCTCTTATCTTAAAGAGGCCGGAGTGGTCGAAGAAGGCAAGAAAGCGTATGTGATGGTCAAAGGAACGGCGATGCCCGATCATTTACCCAACGAAGAAGAGGAGATCATCAAGACGATTGTGAAAAGATATGGTCGTCTTACAAGCACAAAGCTCTCATCTCTATCTCACGAAGAACCGTGCTGGAAAGAAACTGGAGAGAAAAAAGTCATAAGGTACTGCAAGGGAATGATCAGAAACCTGTCCCGCTTGAACGAGCAAATGAACGGGGCAGACTCCTAATTCTTACGAGAACTGAAGCCTTTATTGTGTCATTATGCGAACAATCGGCAATATATTTAAACATTGCCATTTGTCCTAATTGTAAGTTGATTGGTTTGAAGGACTAGGATTTTGGTGAACATTTGCAGAAATGCCGTGTCGAAATGATAGAATAAATTATGAAGGCACTAGAAAGAAGGGAGAATTATGGCAACAAGAACATTCGAGAAAGAGATTTACATCGACCAAAAAGCTGCGGAGAATATGGTTAAAGCAATGAAAGCTGCAAAGAAGCGGCCCAAGGAAGAGTGTATAGACGTTAGAGCCTCCATCGAGAGGAGTGTATCTCTATTACCAGAAACATTACGCCGCTAAAGGCCCTGCTAGACAAATACGAAGAGAGTGAAGTGAGGGAGGTTTTATCCCTCTTTTTTTGCTCGAAAAACAGCGACGTCGAAACGTTTTTAACTCAACTTTGACAGCAAAAGGGAATAAATCGCAGGAAGAAGCTCTGAAAGGTGCATAAGTTCGTGATAGATATTTGAATCGTCTTTGAAATGCGGTGCCACGT
>NZ_DIXC01000033.1 GCF_002435945.1 Mesotoga sp. UBA6090 | reverse complement strand
CGGTGCTTCTCAGCGCATCACTTCCCCGGAAGTTCCTCCGGGCATCACTTGCTGGGGTGTTCTTTCCAGCGTACAGCGTCTTCTAGCAAGCGGCGAGCGGCTCTTCCGCCCGGCGTAGCTGGAACCAGCCTTTGCGAAGCAAAGACTGGCCACCGAAGGTGACTGGCCTGTTTTAGGTGGCTTGTTCTTTCTCAGTTTGTTTCATCAGACAGTCAACAAACCCTTATAGGTCAAGTATATGCTGTCTGTCTTTTAAACACGGGTAAAGGAATACGAAATCGGAATCCCACATGTGTTTTATTCTGTGCTTGTAACTATTAAGATAGTGCCAGTAATGTGCTAGAATTAAAATAGTGAAGGTGATTAATATGAAATACTACGAGCAATTGGCGAGACTGGGAATATTCACAAAGAGCGATGTGAAAGAACTTGTCGGAAAGAGCGAAACAGCGGATTCTCTGCTGCAGAACTACAAGAAGCGCGGCTTAATTGAGCAGGTTAAGCGAAACCTATATGTGACGAAAAGCCTGGAGACTGGGCAGGCAATAGCTGGGCGATATAGAATCGCGTCGAAGATCAGGCCGCAGTCTTATATTACGCATCACTCTGCTTATGAGTACTACGGGTATGCCAACCAAGTGTATTATGAGGTATATGTGAGCGCAGAAACCAAGTTCTCTGAGTTTTCCTATGATGATGTGAGATATCGTTTTATTTCTCCGCGAATACATGAGGGAGTTGTTATGAATCCAGATGGGGTGAGGACAACAGACGTGGAGAGAACTACGCTAGACAGCATCAATGACTTTGAGAGAATTGGTGGTCTAGAGGAACTTCTTAATTGTTTAGGCGCTGTTCCCTCACTCAGTGAAAGCAGACTGGTATCGTACCTGGGTCAATATAACAAGAGATTTCTTTATCAAAAGGCTGGATACATACTGGGTCATTTTCAGGAAAAGTTTCGCCTATCAAAAGGTTTCTTCGAGCTATGTGAACTGGCAAAAGGCAAGAGTGTTAGATACTTCTATAACGCAATACGCTTTGAATCACCAACTTACAATTCAAGATGGAAACTACTTGTCCCGGAAGATCTTTTGGCAATAGTCTCGAAAGGAGTAGAAGATACAGGTGAGATACGATAAACAAACTATCGGGCAACTAGCTTCAGAACTGGGATTTGTGCGTGATACATATGAGAAAACATTGAGATTAGTCGAGATACTTCAATTCATAGACTCGGATACGCTTCTTTTGGAAGCTTTGGCTTTGAAGGGTGGAACGGCAATTAACCTAATGATCATTCAGCTTCCAAGGCTATCAGTTGATATTGACCTTGACTACTGCAGAAGCATATCCAGGGATATCATGATTGAAGATAGGATCGTCATTATAGATAAAATCATTCTTTTTATGGACGCGAACGGTTATAGACATAGCGACAAATCGAAGCGTCACTATTCTCTCGAATCACACGTTTTCGAATACACGAATTCAGGAGGAGCAAAAGATAATATCAAGATCGAGATCAACTTCTCTATGAGGGCCCATGTACTACCTTTGGAAGTCAGAAGAACTACGATTCCTGGAATCATTCAAGAAATACGAAGCCGATGTGTAAGTTCTATCGAAATACTTTCAAGCAAAATAGTTGCACTTCTCACAAGAGGAGCAACTCGTGATCTCTATGATGTCAACAAAATGATCTCCCTTCTTTCTTTGACTGAAAGAGACAAAGAACTACTTAGAAAGTGCACCCTCTTCTATTTTTCGATTGGAAGTAGTGACATTCCTGAAAGCTTTGATTTTGACAGGCTCAAAAGTATCACAAAGTACCGAATACGCACCGAACTACTCCCCGTCCTTCGAAAAACAGAGAAAATTGATCTTGATGAAATGCTTAGTACGGTTGAGAAATTCCTTTCAAAACTACTCGTTTTCACTATAGAAGAGAGAGATTTTATAGATAGGTTCAGAAAGCATGACTATAATCCTGAGCTGCTATTCGATGATCAGCAAATTGCTGAGAGAATAAGATTCCACCCGATGGCGCTATGGAAAACAAACGAGGTTTGAAGAGCCAGAAAGTAGGACCAAGATGCTGAATCAAGTTCAGATGATGGATTGTTCAGCTTTTCAGAATTACAAAACGTCGCCATGAGTTGATGATTTTGCACGGGGTCAAGGTTCCGAGACCGCCTGCCGGAGGCAGCCCTGCGTTTCGGCACGATCCTTGCCGGCATTGCGACCGCCGATGCTTTTCGGCGCCTTGCGTCTTGCTCTTGTCGGAGGACGGTGGACCGTTGACGCTTGACCTGAGAGGCTTCCTGCGAAGCAGCATCACTTCTCAATTGATCGCCGATGCTCCTCAGTGCATTGCGTCCCGGCGTGTTCGTTGCCGGCATTGCGACCTGGGCCGTTCTTGCCCAGCCTTGCGTCTAATGTTTTATACGAGACCCCAAACCCGAAACCCGCTCTACGTAATGCCTCTTCTCATTATCTCTGAATTGCTCGTCTCTCCCCCTCTCACGAGCGAAGCGAGTTCTCTCTTATTCTCGGTTGTTTGGACTTGACTTATGGCCCATCTCATTGTTATAATTCTGTCAGTGAATGAATAATAAAGGAGCGACTATGGATCTTTCTGAGTTTTCGTTTTTCAACCCGTCTCCCAATTTCAGAGAAATGAGCATTTTGAAGGCTCTTACGGAAAGCTCTTCTGTTTCCCAGGAACGACTCGCAAGAATCGCAGGTATTGTTCCAAGCATGGTGAACAAATACATAAGAGACTTCGAAGATTCCCAGCTTATTCAGAAGGAAGGCGAGAATCGCCGCAACATGAAATATGTTTTGACTGAAGCGGGCAAGTTCAGGCTTCAGTATCTGACTATTCTTTACCTCAAAGAAGCAGCAAAGCTTTACACGGAATCTAGAGATATCTTTGGAGAGGTGCTGGACACGTTAAAGGGAAGCGACCATGAAAGCTTCTATCTATACGGAGCGGGAATAATCGGTGGAATTCTGGCGGACGTTCTGAGAACTGAGGGCATGAAGATCATTGGTTTCATTGATGATTCGGCTGCGAAACAAAACGGAACGTTTCATGATCTGCACGTCTTTTCGCCGGAAGAAGTCGATGGCAAAGAGAATACAGCAGTAATCGTCGCGTCCTTCAGACATGCGAACAACATAGTGAAGAATGCAAAAGATAGGGGTTTAGATAACCTAATGGTCTTCACCATATCCAAATTAGGCAAAGTTGAACTTGAAAACTTGGAAACGTTGTAGGTTGTTGGTTGTAGGTTGTCGGCAGACCGACCGACTGGATCCTCACGAACAAGCATCAACTTTTCTTCGTACTACGTACAACCAACAACGCACTACGGTACTCAGGAGGTTCTATGCATATCCCATTATTTGATTTGACAAGGCAGTACAGTGATTTGAGAGAAGAGATACTCGGAAAGATCGATGAAGCGCTTCTGGGGGGGAGGGTAATTCTAGGTGAAGCCGTAAAAGAGCTGGAACAAAGCGTGGCAGATCTAATCGGCGTTAAACACGCGATTGGTGTGGCAAACGGTTCCGATGCGCTCCTTATTGCCGTCGCCGCCCTTGGAATTGGACCTGGGGACTACGTGATAACTACTCCTTATACTTTCTTCGCTACCGTGAGCTCTATTACCAGAAATGGGGCTACGCCAATATTCGCAGATATCTATCCGGAGACATACAATTTAGATCTTGACAAAGTTGAGGAGCTACTTCAAACACATCCCGAAAGAGAAAGGATAAAGGCTATCATCCCAGTCCATTTATTTGGTCAGTCTATGGAGCTCGGTCGACTCGAGAATATACGAGAGATATACGACCTCAAGATCATTGAAGACTGTGCGCAATCGTTAGGCGCAAGATGGACCTATCCTGACGGATCTACGCAAATGACGGGTTCGATCGGCGATCTTTCAACATTCTCTTTCTTTCCAACGAAGAATCTCGGAGCTTATGGCGATGCAGGCATGATTGTCACGGATAACGACGAGCTCGCAGCATTTTGCAGAAGCTATAGAGTTCATGGTTCGCCCGTTAAGTACGTTCACGACATGATAGGAATCAACTCGAGACTCGACGAGCTGCAGGCGATAGTGCTCAACACAAAGCTCAAGCACCTGCAAGAATATGAAAGAAGAAGAATCGAAATAGCCATTAAATACGCACAGCACTTCGAAAGAACGGGTCTAGGGTCTGGGGTCTCGAGTAAGGGTTATGAGGATAGAGATGTCAAGGAATCAAGCCAGACCCTATACCCGATACCCTATACCCCGTCAAATTCATCTGACAACTCTTTCTCTCACGTCTTTCATCAATACGTTGTGAGATTCGAGGGTTTCAGTAGAGAACGGAGAGATTCGTTGAGGAACTATCTGACAGAACACGGTGTAGGCACTTCGATCTACTATCCTATGGGCCTTCACCAGCAGAAGTGCTTTGAATATCTTGACGTCCCGACTGGAAGCTTCCCGGAAACCGAAAGGGCCTGTGAAGAAACACTCGCTTTACCGATATTCCCTGAGCTGACAGACGAAGAAATCGAATATGTGGTCGACAAGATCGCAGAATTTGTCACGAACGAGAGATAAGAGAGAAAAGGCGTTTCCGAGAGTGCGCGTTGCGCAAGAAAGTAAATTTCAAAACACATGAACAGACAAAGAACTGATCGAGGTGGTTTGGTTTGTTAAAAAAGAGGACGCACTGGATTTTTGGGAGAAGAACCTTGGAACGACTTCACTTGGGAGATTATGTAGGTTTTTTTGTTCTACGTTTGTTTCTAGAACGTGCAGGCGAAATTCTCCATTGTTTCTTTGGTTCTTTCAAATCTCTCGTATCGCAGATACGTCTCGCTCGCTTTGCGAGCTTCTCGACAATTTCCTTGTCGTCTCTTATCACCTACAACCAACCACCCACAACTAGCAACCTCACATGGAGGTACTCCCATGCCTAGAATCCAAAAAGGAATTAACGTAATAATCGAAGACGGTGCGAAGATCGGTGATAATTGCGTAATAGGTCACAACGTAGTGATTCACAGAGGTGTAATCATAGGAGACGAAGTAACAATAGGAGACAATACCGTCCTTGGAAAGGAGCCCTTTGCAGCCAGTGCAAGCGCCACTACAAGTATTGAAGAGCTGCGCCCATTATCAGTCGGCAATGGAACAACAATAGGTGCCTCGTGCGTTATCTACAAGGGGGCCTCTTTGGGAGAAAAGTGCTTTGTCGGTGATCTAGCAACAATTCGAGAGAAGGCAACAATCGGAGACAGAACAATAGTCGGAAAGGGCGCCACTGTTGAGAACGGAACCTCAGTTGGAAGGAGAGTGAAGATTGAAACGGGAGCCTATATAACAGCCTTCTCAACTATAGAGGACTACTGCTTCATTGCTCCGGAAGTAACATTCACAAACGACAACTATCTGGGCAGAACAGAAGAGAGAAAAAAGCACTTCAAAGGGCCAACATTGAAGAAGGGAGCTCGAATCGGAGCAAACGCGACTATTCTTCCTGGAATAGTAATTGGTGAGGATGCCCTCGTTGCGGCTGGAAGCGTCGTTACAAAGGATCTTGCACCGCGAAACATATTTGCCGGGATTCCAGCAAGATGCATCCGCAAAGTCCCAAAAGAACAGCTTATAGAAGAACAAGTATTCTACGAAAAATGACGTTGTATGTTGTGCGTTGTAGGTTATTCGAAGGGATTTGATTGCGAACAACCCACAACCAACAACCGGCAACGAATCAGACGGAGGTTTCCATGCTCAAAGAAAGGATTTTAGACAAATCAGCGATAATCGGCGTAATCGGTCTCGGCTATGTTGGACTGCCATTGGCCGTTGAGAAGGCCAAAGCCGGCTTCAAAGTAATCGGTTTTGATATTCAGGAAAGCAAAGTTGAAATGGTCAATGAGGGCCTCAACTACATCGGTGATGTTGTCAACGCAGATCTGGAGAAGATAGTTTCAGAAGGGCGACTAAGGGCAACAGCCGATTTCGACGAACTAGCAGGTTGTGACGTGATAGCCATATGCGTCCCCACTCCCCTTGACGTCTTCAAACAACCGGATCTTACCTATGTGATCAACTCAACAGAGAATGTCGCGAAGAGACTCCATAAAGACATGCTTGTCGTACTCGAATCAACAACATACCCCGGAACTACAGAGGACGTAATGAAGCCAATTCTTGAAGAAACTGGACTGGTCTGCGGAAAGGACTTCTATCTCGCTTTCAGTCCGGAAAGAGTCGATCCGGGCAATTTAAGATTCAAGACGAAGAATACTCCGAAAGTCGTCGGAGGAGTGGGCCCGGAATCCACAGAAGTGGCAAGGCTCCTCTACGAATCGGTTCTCGATGCGGAAGTCTTCGTCGTTTCATCTCCTAAGGAAGCGGAGATGACAAAGATTCTCGAGAATACATTCAGGATAGTGAACATTGCCCTGATTAACGAGATGGCAGTAGTGGCGGACAAAATGGGCATAAACATTTGGGACGTAATAAATGCAGCCTCTACGAAACCCTTCGGCTTCATGCCCTTCTTCCCCGGTCCGGGAGTGGGAGGTCATTGTATCCCCATAGATCCCTTCTATCTGACCTACATAGCGCGCAAATACGACTATCACACGCGACTTATAGAGCTCTCCGGAGAGATAAACGATTCTATGCCAGAATACGTGGTGACCAGAGTGATGAAGGCTCTTAACGAGCGCGGCAAATGCATGAACGGAGCGAAAGTCATCATGCTTGGCATCGCATACAAAGAAGATATTGAAGACATGAGAGAGTCCCCGGCACTGAAAGTCTTGGAACACCTTGAAAAGAATCTTGCTGATGTCTATGTAGTCGATCCTTATGTTCCTGAATTCTTCTGGGAAGAAAAGAGAGTCAGGACCGTCAATCTTACCGAAGAGCTAATTAAAGAGTCCGATGCAGTAATAATCACAACGGCGCACAAAAAGCTCATAGACTATCCACTGATCGTAAAGAACGCGAAATACATCTTCGACGCCAAGAACGTCCTCAGCAAAATGGGCATCGCAGGTGAAAATGTTGAAGTACTTTAGATACCGTTGCGCGTTGTTCGTTGTAGGTTGTTGGAAGATCGTTGGAGTTTAGGATAATCGGTAAGAAAACTCACATATCCAAGTAGATAACTTACGATAGACAAGGTTTTTGGAGGTTTGAATTGAGATCATACAAAGAATTGGATGCATGGAAGTTCAGCATGGAATTGGCAAAGAAAATCTATGAGATCACAGAAGACTTCCCAGCACGCGAAACTTACGGCCTTTCTTCTCAGATGCAGCGAGCTGCTGTGTCTGTTCCTTCTAATATTGCCGAAGGTTCGGGAAGAAATTCGAGGAAGGAATTTGTGCATTTCATTTATCATTCTCGCGGAGCTCTTCTTGAATTGGAGACGCAGCTTGAACTATCTAGAATGCTTGGTTACTTACATGAAGAGAAATACGGCGAAACTGCTAAACTGATTACTAGAATTCACAAGATAATCAACGGCTTAATCTTTTCACTTAAGAATTCACCCACGACCAACAACCCACAACCTACAACCTCGGAAGGATGATTTCATGAAAAAACTACGTGCCGCCCTCATTGGTTGCGGAAGAATAGGAACGAAGAAACACATAGAGGCCTTTGCAGCAAACAGTGATCTGATCGATCTCGTTGCAGTTTGCGATCTTGTGCCAGAGAAAGCCGAAAGAGCCGCTGAAGAATACAAGAACCGTTGTGCGTCATACGTTGTGCGTTGTGGGGAAAAAGCTTTTACGAATAGCATACAACCAACAACCTACAACGATCAGCGCATGCCTACTGTAACAACAGACTATTCCGAATTATGCGCTGATGACATCGACTTCGTCACCATTGCCACTGAGAGCGGGAATCACTTTAGAAACACAATTGACTTTTTGTCGGCGGGAAAACATGTCCTTGTAGAAAAGCCAATGGCACTCGCTTTAGAACATATGGACCAAATGATAGCCCTGTCGAGAGAGAAGAACTTGAAACTAGCCGTCTGTGTTCAAAACAGGTTTAATCCTCCAGTTCAGGAGCTTAGAAAGGCGATTGATTCAGGTAAGTTCGGTAGTGTATTTACTGCCACGGCGCGTATCCTCTGGAACAGAAACGAAGAGTATTACAAGCAGGCCAGCTGGAGAGGAACGTGGGCGATGGATGGCGGCACGATTATGAACCAGTGTTCGCACAACATCGACCTTCTTCAGTGGATGCTGGGAGGGGAAGTGCAAGAGGTATTCGCAGTGACAGAGAACTACAATCACCCTTATATAGAGACAGAGGATTTTGGGGCTGCGATTGTTAGATTCAAGAACGGCTCTATTGGTATAATCGAAGGAACGGCAAACGTATATCCGAGGAATCTGGAAGAGACTCTTTCGGTGTTCGGTGAAAAGGGAACTGTCGTACTTGGCGGGTTGGCAGTGAACAAAATCCAAACCTGGAAGTTCGAAGGCGAGGAGTCACACCCGTTCATGGATTTACCCGACCCGGATACGGTGTATGGTTCAGGTCACATAACGGCCTTTAAGGATTTCGCCAGAGCGATTATCGATGATCGCGAACCCTTTGTCAACGGAGAAGAAGGTAAGAAATCTGTAGAGATCATTCTCGGGATATATAAGTCGGCAAGAGAGGGCATTCCTGTGAAGTTCTAAGAAAAGCTTCTGATTCTGTATGATTTTTCGAATTCAAAGAATCAGCATTTTTGCCAAGACGCTGAAATGTGGTGAATAGTTTGAAATTGCCGAAAGTTTCGATTATTATACCTGCCAGAAACGAAGAAAAGTTTATCAAAAGATGCGTTGAATCATTTCTAAAATGTGACTATCCCGGAGAACTCATAGAGGTAATCGTAGTCGATGGAATGAGCGAGGATAGAACAAGAGAGATCGTTACTGAGATTTCAAGACGAGACGATAGAGTATTGTTAATTGATAATGAAAGAAAGATCACTCCCGTCGCGATGAATTTAGGCGTGAAGGCTTCTAAAGGCGAATACGTCTTCTTCAGCGGTGCACATAGCGAGATGCCCTCAGACTACATCTCGAAGTGTATCAAACATGCCATCGAGACTGGAGCAGACAATGTTGGCGGAGTAATGAAGACTGAGCCACGTGTCAAATCGGCTGTCGGAATTGCTATCTCAAAAGTTCTCTCAAGCCCGCTTGGGGTGGGAGGTGCCAAGTTCAGAACAGGTGTGAGCAAACCTACAGAAGTAGATACCGTTCCCTTCGGCTGCTACAAGAGAGAGGTCTTCGACAGAATCGGCTATTTCAACGAAAAACTCGTAAGAAATCAAGATATAGAATTCAATTTGCGTTTGAAACGCGCGGGGGGCAAAATAATTCTCTTTCCCGACATTGAACTGACATACTACTCACGATCGACTTTCAAAGAGCTCTGGAAGAACAACTTTGCGAATGGTTTTTGGATTATCACAGGAGCAAAATATGCAGACAATCCGTTTTCAATAAGACATTTGATTCCTCTGGTTTTTGTATTGACACTGCTGATTGGGATCGTTTTTTGGGTATTTTTCTCTATTATAGGTAAGCTTCTCGTAATGATACTATGTGTTTATTTGTTCTTGATGTTGATTGAGTCGTTTAGCAAGGGAGAAAGCTTGAGCGTTACGCTTCTAATGATCCTTGCCTTTCCTATACTTCACATATCTTACGGAATTGGGTCCTTGTGTGCGGTTATCTTTTCAGCGAGGGCAGCGAAATCATGAAGGTCTGTCATATTACTACAGCTCACCCTGCGCTTGACGCAAGGATCTTCTACAACGAGTGTCAGAGTTTGAGTGCAAATGGCTATGATGTAGCACTTATCGCGCCAGGTGAAAGAGATTTTGAGAAGAGCGGTGTGAGAGTCCTTTCAATAAAGAGATCGAGGAGAGGCCTTATCTCTCGAATCGTAATGCCGTGGAGAGCCTTACGCAGGGCCTTAAGAGAAAAAGCAGCGATATATCATTTTCATGATCCAGACTTCATTTTTGCTGGACTTTTCATGAAGTTGCTGCGTAAGAAAGTGGTTTACGATGTTCATGAGCATTATGTAGAGGTAATTCCAGCGAGAAAGGGAAGAAAGTCCGGAGGACTATTCTCGGCAATCCTGAGGTTTGTTCTTGAGACAGTTCCCTCGAAGGCTTTCGACATGCTAGTTTTTCCGACTCAGTCTCTCTCAGAGGAGTATGAGAAAGCCAAGAGGAAGACTGTGATTATGAATCTCTTCCGTATCGATAGTCTGGAAGAACATGAATCGGAGAGCAGTGCCGGCAAAGAATTCGATATCATTCACCTCGGAACTGTTTCACAACTAAGAATGAAGTTCATGCTGGATGTTATCTCTGAACTTTCGCGACTGAGAGAGGACTTTTCGTGGGTCTTCGTCGGCTTGTCCACCGAGACGATTGAATGGGTTAACTCGAACAGTGCGAGTAAATCAATTCAAAGACACCTTATATTGATGGAGAAAGTGGAACATATGAAGGCTTTGGAACTAGTCAGGTTATCTTCAGTAGGTTTTAATTATCATCCTTTTGAAAAGAGATTCCAAGTTGCAATCCCTATGAAGGTCTTTGAGTACATGGCTTACGGTCTAGCGATTGTAAGTACATCGCTTCCGGAACTGTCATTGCTTCTTACTGACCAAAAGGATTCTATCCTAGTCGAAAGTCAAAGCGCCGAAGACTATGCAGTCGCCATAAACGATCTCCTTGATGACCCTGCTCGAATGGGCAGAATTTCCGCGGAAGCTCGACAAACGATTCTTGAGCGACTAAACTGGGAGATGAGTGAAGAACCAAAGTTACTTCATTCATACAGCAAGATTCTCGGAGGTAATTAGATGAAACGGTTGATTGTCAATGCCGATGGATTTGGTTTTACATTTGGAATAAACAGAGGGATCTTTGAGAGCGTTACAGATGGAATAGTAACAAGCACTAGTTGCGTTGTCAATTTTCCAGCCATTGAAGAGGTTGGTAAACTTGCAAGAGAGTTTAAGTTTTTAAGCATTGGAATTCATTTCAATCTCTCCGTCGGTTTCCCGGTTTGTAAACCCAAAGAAATTCCCTCTCTAGTTAATGAAAAGGGCGAATTCCACGGTACCCGCTTTTCTTCACTTCTAATGAAAGGAAGGATAGTTGAAGAGGAAATGGTTAAGGAGCTAAGAGCACAAGCGAGAATGCTCAGAAGCTATGGTGTGGAAATCTCCCACTGGGATGGACATCAGAACAAGCATCTTTATCCACCTTTCTTTAGAAGTGGGATGAGTGTCGCAGAGGAGTTTGGTATTAAAGCAATTCGAACTCACAGACGCTATCTATTTTCATCGGCGAGCAAGAATCGCACACGGGCTTTGGCAAAATATTATATATCTCATCCAAAACAGATCGCGACACATATTTATGCAAGAAGGAATACTAGAATGGCAGAAAGAAATGGATTCAAAGCCGCTGATAGGTTGATTACACCTGCGTATCTTGACAGAAGCAAGAAAAGCAATCTTGAGACTTGGGTAGCTATAATGAAAAGAATTCCAGAAGGAACAAACGAGATTTACTGTCATCCAGGTTATCCTGACGATACGCTGAGAAAATACGCGATTTACGTTGATGAAAGACTAGAAGAAGTTGCTATCATGAAATCTGCCGAAGTCAAGGAAGCCGCCAGAGAAAACGGCGTGACACTTATTTCCTTCTGGGAGCTTTAGTTTTGAATTCCAAGTCAACAATCGGGTTTTGCGGAGATGTTATGCTTGCGCGTGGTTTCCTGAAGGCTCAAAAGAGCAGAGTGCTTGATTCCGTATTGTCAGAGGATCTCCTTAGAAGGCTTTCAAACCTTGATTATCTGATCGGGAATTTAGAGACACCTATTTGCAGTGGAAACAAAATCATCGGGGACTTCTATATGCCTCCCGCCTACGCTGAATTGCTTACACATTTTGAATGCATGTCTCTTGCAAACAATCACATTTTTGATTGCGGCGAAACGGGTGTAGTAGAAACAATAGCTACACTGAATAAGCTCAATATTGGATTCACGGGGATTTGCTCTGGATCGAAAGATCTTTGCTACCCAAGAATAATTGCTTCTAATGGAGGGAATATTTCGTTAATTGGTTGCATAGAAGATTCTCTGTATCCTGAATTTGCAGGATCATCTTTCTCAATACTTAAGCTTTCTGATCTTCTGAATTCTTCGCTTCTTAACGAACTTGACGAGCGTGAAGATATCGTCGCGAACGTTGTCCTGCTGCATGCAGGTAAGGAGTTTACTCCATTTCCGTCAAGGAAACTAGTTGAATCTGCAAGAAAGCTTGTGATCAAGGGAGCGGATCTAGTAATTACTAGTCATAGTCATTTCGTAAGCGGCTTTGAACGTATTGCAGAAGGTGGGATGATTCTTTACGGGCTTGGTGATTTCATATTTGACGTTCCGGTATCAGGAAGAAAGACCTCAATCGTTCCTATTTTTGAGATCTCTAAGAATGGATTATCACTTTCGGAAATTCTATTCACAAAGAAGTCATCTGACTTGACAGTGAACTTGGTTGAAGACAAGAGAGAGATCAGAAAACTGCATCGAAAAATCGAGAAATACAGTACTTCACTTTCAAATAACCCCGGGGCTCTTAGGATTATAGTACTCAGTAAGTTGTACGTTTGGAATTATCAACTTTCAAGAATAATGTGGATGATTAGAAGTAAAGGATTCAAAACAACCGTTAGGTTTTTGCTAGATGTTCTGAAAAGGGTTGTTAGAAAAACCTTCATGCATTTGCGAGGGAAAGAATAATGAGTATTGTAAACATCTACTCAAGACTTCCAGTAGCATTGAGAGAGTTGTTAGCCAATATCTATGCAAGGAGATTGCATAGCAGGCGATTTGGCGGGGAATTTGGAAAGCTCCTCGAGTTTCTCGAGGAGAGTCAGTATTGGGACCAGGAAAGACTAATGATCTTCCAAATAGAAAGATTGCGACAAGTCATATCGAACTCCTACGAGAATGTTCCTCACTTCAGGAAGCTGTTTCGAGATATTGATCTTCGACCCTCAGATGTTACTTCTCTAGAAATCCTGAAAGAGATTCCAGTTATGACCAAAGATATGATAAAGAGTGATCCACGATCATTCACCAGCGAAAACATCAGAAGTATCGAAACGATCAAGGACTTTTCAAGCGGAACAACGGGAGCAAAACTCGAATTCTTTCTGCCTCTAAGCCTTTACAGGTTGAATTTTGCTGCGCTCTGGCGATTTTATGGTTGGGCTGGAGTTCATCTGGGTGACAAAAGGGTGACTCTGGGGGCTAGGGTAATTGGTGAGAGACCTCCTTACTGGATATACAACAAGAGCGAGAACCAGCTCTTGATGTCGATTCATCATCTGAATAGCAATACCATTTCCTCCTACATTGAGAAGCTGATGGAATTCGAGCCCCTCTTCATTCAAGGGCACCCAACGGGAATTGAAATACTGGCAGATGAGATGTTGAGAAGAAGAGAAAAGTTGAAGGTAAAAGCTGTCTTCACAACAGGTGAGACTCTTATTGATACAGCCAGGGATAAGATCGAAAATGCTTTCGGGTGCAAAGTCTTCGAGTCGTATGGTGTTAGCGAATGTGTAGTTGCAGCGTTTGAATGTGAAAAGCACAACGGGTTACATGAGGCGCCTGAGTATGGGATTACAGAGCTAGAGAGTAGTGGAGAAGAGGGTTTCTACTCCGTTATTGGTACTTCGCTTTGGAACAATGCAATGCCGTTTATCAGATACAGAATTGAAGACCTGATTGTTCCTTGTGAAAGATCCAGTTGTAGTTGTGGCAGAAGCCTACCTTTAGTAATCAAAAAGGTGATCGGAAGGATCGATGACATTGTGTTTGATACAGAGCGTAATCCTGTGTTGCCGGTTACAATTCGTATGCACTTGAAGCCTCTTTTGAAACCGTTTCAGAACTACCAGCTAATTCAAACTGACAAGGGAGAATATGAGTTTAAACTGACAATCACAGATGAGAAACCAACTGGGGACTTCATCAAAATGTTGTCCAAACTACTGGGGGACAACGCAGCTATAAAGATAAGTGAGGTCACCAAAATTGATGCCACAGGCGGTAAGATAAGAAATGTCGTAAACAGATGCATTAGAACGGAGAGAAGAATATGAAAGTACTGGTGATAGGTTATGGACACACCAAAAATGATAAAAGGGTTGCAAGAACAGTAGATGTATTTCGGCAATGTGGATTAGTACACTATCAGTATTGGGAAGACTCAGGAACAAAAAATGAAGAAGAACTTACTAATGTCAAGAACTACCCCTTGAACAGGAATTCAATGAAGGGTTTAGGAAGGTATGGAAAGCGGTTTAGTTTTGATAAAGAAATCTTGAGACTAGTTCGCCAAAAGGATTACGACTTGGCGTATTTCCACTTTTCACCCGCTTTGATGCCTGTTAGAATATTCTCTGAAGCAAAAAAGAGAGGAAAAATAATAATCTACGATCTTCACGAGATCATGCCAGAACAACGGCTTCCTGAGAAAGCATCAATCTTTAGACCAATAATGTGGGGAATTCTGAGAAAGCAATTTTCACTTTGTGATGGAGTGGTCTTTGCATCAGAAGACGCATCGAATTACATGCTTCGAAAAACTGGTCAATCCGTAAAACGCTTCATTCTACCAAATTACGCATACGAATCTGCAAATGGGATCTTTCAAGATAATAGGCAAAACGAGATTGTTGTTGTTGGAGGTACTCAAAGAGATATTTCTATCTCCAGAGAACTTGTTGTTAGACTGAAGAGCAAATTTAGAATTGTATCGATTGGTATGAAATGGAAAATGGCGGATGAAAATATTCCTTTCTTAAAGTATGAGAAGATGATGGAAAGAATATCCAGAGCTCGTTTTACCCTAATTGCATTTAACAGTAGATCGGATCTGAATTACAAGAATGACATCTACTCGCTTCCTCACAAATTCTACGATTCTCTTGCCGCAGGAACACCTGTTTTGGTTGCAGAAAGGTTTGTGTCAATGAGAAGAATAGTTGAAAGAACAGGGACGGGACTGGTTTTGAATCTTATTGAACAGCCTAACGAGAATTTCGCTAAGATATGTTATTCGATTGATGCTTATGATGAGTATCTTCACAATTTGGAGAAGTATCACAATGATTTCGTATGGGACAATAGCAAACGCGAGAGTTTCAGAGATTTTGTTGAAGAAGTTTGTGAAGATAACTATCCCAGTTGAGAATGGAGCTATGCTTGAGGTAAGTAGCTGTGAAATTCCTCTAAAAAGAGGTGGCAAATGATTGACAAGATCCGTCGCTTTGTCGAATGGAGAATTGTTGGAATTCCAGATACTAGATTACCTAAGACTGATAAGGTAGATATCAAAGAGGCTGAAAAGGTTCTAATAGACTGGCCAGAGGAAACTGCAAAACCATCCGTCGGTCTAACCCGGGATACCAATGAGAATCCCCACTGGACGAAATTCAGGAGGTTTCTGAAGAACAACAGATTTGATTTTGAGATATTCGATTATCATCGTTCTGACTGGCTAGAAACGGCAAAGAATTATGACTTGATAATCTGGTCCCCGAATAGTGGCCCCGCTGAACTAGATGAAATGAAGAGAAAGATCTATATACTTGAGAAAAAATTGGGCAAGAAATGTTTTCCCGACTATGAAACGCTTCTTCTTTGCGATGACAAGGTAATGTCTACATACTTCTTGAAAATGAATGGGCTACCCGTTGCAGATACGTTCATTTCTAACGATTACTATGAAATCGAACAAATGAAAACCAAACTTACTTATCCACTAGTTTCAAAACGCTTTCACGGTGCTAGCTCTAGGGAAGTAGATCTGATTAAGAACCTTGGACAGCTTTCCCGTTTTTCTCGCAAGGTCTTCTCTTTCTATGGAAAGAAGTGCAGCAATGCATACTTTCGTCAGAAGAACTATGTCTACTTCCAGCGTTTCATTGAGGGAGAAGGAATGGACCTTAGAGTCAATATTGCGGGGAATGTTATAACTGGATACTTCAGGAAGCCAAAGCATAATGACTTCAGAGCCTCCGGGAGCGGTTTAGTTATTAAAGAAGACTTACCAGACGAAGCTATTGAAATTGCTCTGAAAACCTATTCTGCGATAGGAAAAGCAATGCTTGGAGTAGACATGATGAGGGATAGAGAAGGGAAATACTGGATCATTGAGATCTCTCCGTTCATAGGTGTGATTACCCCTATTCAGCTAAAAGTCAACAATGTTGCAGGCTCATACTTTCTTAGCGAAGATGGAGTACTGGATTTCAGAGCAGAAAATTATTGGCCCCAAGAACTTGCCTTAAGAGTCTTCTTTGAGCAGACCTATCTATCATCTGTCGAAGAGTGGAAGAAAAAACACATTGATCCTGCGCTCCGCAGAGGGAGTTTGACAAAAAGAATTGGTAATTCTTAGTGTTTTTTCTGAATGAATGGAGCGAGAATCTGAACGGAGATTAAATGCTACCCTCGATGAATGTGAGGTACCGAGTTGATCTTTTCATCAATACTAGTTCAACGGAAGGTCTCCCGGTATCCATAATGGAAGCTATGAGTTTTGGAATCCCAATAATGGCAACAGACGTAGGAGGGACTTCGGAGCTCGTTACTGATGAAACTGGAGTTCTGATTCCAGGGAATTGTTCTCCTGAAGATGTCTCTGAAGCCCTGAATAGTATTTCAAAGAGGTCCAGGAGTACTGATTTCAGAAACCAAGTGAGAAATGCTTGGAAAAGCAAAGTGAATCCGCAAGAAAACTTCACGCATTTTGCAGAGCAGCTTAACGCGATCTCTGAGCAGAAAAGTAAGTAGTAATAAGACATTCTATATTATGAATCACTTAAAACGCGGCACACAGAGGCGTTCCTCTCTAACCCATCGGCAATACTGAGTGTTCTGTCTAGCGCCTCATTAGAAATAGATGCAGAGTAATTCCGATTTTCAATTAATTCTTCGATATTCTCTTTCAGGGATTCAGAATCAGTGTAAGATAACGTTCCTGGAGGTGTCTTGCCTTCATAGTATCGTTGCGGAATGATTAACGGGATTCCAGCCGAAAGGGCATCCCCAGGGTTTCCAGATATCTTGAATTTTCCATATGGAGGTATTTCTGAAACTGGAGCTATGATGAAGTCCGTCTTTCCTATCCAGTCTTCAAATTCATCTTCTGAAACGCGCCTATCAAACGTTCTTATCGCACTTCTTATGACAGAATAGTCTATAATCTTCCTTACTCCATCGTCAGCAAGTTCTCCAAGTAAAACTAACTCGAATTTCCGGGGGTCAACATGTTCAAATGCCTTCAAAACGGAAATGTAATCTCTTCTATAGAGATCAACTCTTCCTGTGACTGTAAAGACCAGCTTGTTATCACCGTGCGCGATGACATTAAGTCTTTTTAGGCGTAAATTCACAACATCAAGATTCACGGGCTTTGCAGAGAACACAAGTTTTGCTTTAGAGTCGTTCGGTGTGATCACTTGCTCGCCAAACACGTAATACCCCGCTACAGATGTTGCAATCTTTCTCAAATTTGTTCTTCTGTATCGAAGCGCTATTTCTGCCATCGGAGCCGAAAGAAACACAGGAATGTGTTTCTTCCTAAATCTCTTCTCCAGAGGCAAACTGTAGTATTTCTTAAGATCCTTCTCAAGGTCCTCTGCAAAGCGGGACATAAACAAGAACGAATTGTGTATCCCGATAAAAACCTTGAGACCTTTTGCATTCAACGGTTCCACAAGATTATCAAGAAGCATACGACTTAAGTCACATTCTACTGTATTCATAAACACTAGATCGTTTCGTTCTGAATGACTGGAAACTATTGTTAGAACATCAGAAAGAAGCCTTGTGAAATTGCCTGCATTCTTCAATGGTCTATTGCTTCTTGGCTCTTCAGTCCTTATATCATGCCAGGCAACATCTTCTGGAAAAAAAGAGCTCTTCATCGCATTTTTCGTCACACGATCTGAAGATATAACATGAATTTCTAGACCTTCACAATGCCTAAGAGATTGAACGACTGAAAGCAAACACATCTCATGGCCAAACAACTCGATAACAAACACTCTCTTCATCGGCAATCACACTCTTGCAAAGAGATAGCTCTAACAAAGTTCGGGACATTGTTTCCAATGACATATTCAAAATCCGCATCGATTGATACTTATCAAACCAAATTCGATGAAAATTGCCCCCGAATAGTAGTCATTCTTTAAAGTATCAAGAACCTTCTGAGGCTTTAGCTATGGGCACTTCAAGTATCTCACAACAAATCATTTGTAGGTAAGCTTGATTTCAATTACACACTAGTTCCGACGAAAACACTTCGAGCAAATGCAAATGAAGCTTTCGAATGGTAAAGAGTGAAGATCAAAATATCTCATAGAATTAGCTTGTCTGGAAATCATCGTCGCATTTTTCCCTCATCATAAAACGGCTAACTCTCACTCAGAAACTGATGAATTTTTAGCTCGAGTAGATTAGCATTTGAACGTTCAACAACCCAGATCTGCTGACACTGAATTAAGGTCGAAATCCCATTGAGCCAATGGAGATTCACATTTCAGTTTCAGAAAAGTCGCCGAGCACCACCTTCATTACCCCGCATCAAGTTCCGAATCCCTTAAAGAACAAAACGTATTAAGATCTATTGTCAAAGAACCCCTCATACAAACCAACCCAAGACTGAATGTTTTTCTCCCAACTTGAAAGCTCCCAAATAATGTCCGGGTTTATGAGGCAATTCTTTCTCAGCGAATCTAGATTATGTGCAACATGTAGGAGTTCTCTTCCAACATCATCGACCGATGAGACCTTCCGCATGAACACACCTCTCTCGTCAAGAGTTTTGTAGGGCAACCAATCCCCAGTAATCACAACATTTTCGGCGAAAAGATGCTCCTGCATAGAACCAGAGAATTGATCGGTAACCTGTACATTAATGAATACATCAGATGCCTTTCGGATCAAAGCAATTTCTCGATCGGGCATAAATTTGGAAAACAACTTGTGTCTAAGACCTGAATCTTCCAGCCAGTTCTTCAATGAACTCTTGTAGTTCTGTGGACCGCCATATGTTAAAGGGAGCAAAATGTAGAGATTCCCTGGAAGTTTCCCACTATAACCACGTATGCTCTCGAGAACACGTAAGTGTTGCTGGCCGGGATTCGCATTATATCCAATGGTAACCAGGAATGAGTCATCTGGAATACCTAGAGATCTTCTACATTCTGCCTTCGTGAGACGCAACTTCTTGAGTTCAGAAAGTGGAGCAAGACCGAATCTGCATACTCTCAGTTTGTCTGAATACCTCTCCTGAAAGTATCGATCAAACTCTTCTAGAGTATTTCTGTTTGTGAAAGTGATCGCACTGGAAATCCTGAAGAGTGCTTCCTGTCGTCGTCGAGAAAGATGGGAGACCCTGTAGAAATCACTTCCCCAAATTGATGAAACAACATTTCTGCACTTCTTCTGTAACACGCCTCGCAAATACCAATACTGCGGATTGACAACGTGAATCTGACATATGTCGTAATTATCAGACCTGGAGATGAACTGTCTAATCCTCTCCAGTCTGTGAAATCCTCTTACCTTAGGGATTCTTGAAAGAATACTTTTGGTGTCTGCAAAGGTATGCTGATTAACGGCTATGCATTCTAGTGGAACGGTCATAGGAGTAATCACGTCAAAAGAAGCATTAGACAATGAACGACTCATTTGAGTCAAAAATTGCTTCGTATAGGTCGACTCAGTATTAGCGAACATTAGTATTCTCATAATATCTGTATTGTATCGTATTTAACACCGGGCCGTTTCAGCTTTATTAAGTATGAAACAAATTGCTGGCTTCAGATTCAGCTACATAAAGAGAAATATCATATTGGTTAACTGAAAAGAATAGTTATTACCCATTTTCCGCCGGAGTATCGGAGTTATGCATATCTAAGATTATTCATGATAATAATAGAGGCTCAAACCCTGCCATCACTGTTATCACATGAAGAAGAACTCATCTCATGGCTCTCTTATGAGTGTTCCTGTCAATTAGCCTATCTGAAATTAATGAATCAAAACGCTGGAATAAACTGATTTAAGCATTTTGCCACAACAGTATCATTCATTGCTTAGAGTATGAATTGACAGGAAAATCACCGTCCCAGGTGTACCCGGGTGCTTTGACCTTCGTGATCACAGTCGAATAAGTCCCAGACGACGCATTGACAACCGTGAACTTGGCAACACCCGCCGTGTCTGTCGTGATTGTTCCAGTGTAGTATGGTGAACTGCCTCCGTTAAGGTAGACTGCTATCGAAACACTTGCTCCGACAACAACCGGCTCCAGTTGAACTGAAACATACATATGCTTGAGATTCTTACTCAACGAATAATCGACACTAGACACTGTGATCGAAGTATCGGGTTCAGGAGTGACTCCCGACGCACTCTGAACTGCTAGATCGGCTCTGACCAGCCCATATCCCTGATGCTCCCGTTTCAGCCCCAGACTTTCTGCCGTCTGCTGGAGGATTGATCTGACCTGAACGTTCGTCAGTTCAGAGTTTGCGGCAAGAACAAAGGCAGCAACTCCAGCAACATGCGGCGAAGCCATCGATGTGCCGCTGTAATAGGCATGGCCGCCTCCGGGAATAGTGCTTAATATGCTACACCGGGGGCAATCAGTTCTACGTCCCTTTTTCGAGAAAGACCGTGATCCTGAACAGGAGCATTGTCAGAATGACATAAAAGGCTGAAGGAAGATAACTTTGAGAGGGGGATGACACTTATCATTGCTCTTTCAGATAGAGGTCTGGCTTCTTCTTGCAACTTGCATCGTGGAACTTGCAACGATGTTCTTTTCGGAGGACGCTGAACGGCCAACGGATTTTGGCCCCCCTCTTCGGGCGAACAGCCGTTCGCCCCTACAAGAAGAATATGATTCTGAATAGGATCACAGATCAAGAAGATCGGCCTGCATTAGCAGACTGGGTTTGAGGATCTTTCCCCGCGAAGCGGAACTGGCCGCACGAAGTGCGACTGGCCTCTGCCAAGGGCAGAGACTGGCCTGCGTTAGCAGACTGGCTAATTTTCCCTCCTGCGAAGCAGCATCACTTCCGCCAGTATCATAGCAGTGGTTGCCTGCCAGCTAGACCGCTATTAATGAGTGTTACTCACTTCCTAGAAGAGTGTGCAAAGACATGTGTAGTAATCAGTAACGCTCTCATAAAACTCGTATGCTCTTGATCCTGAGAGAGTCAAGTTGCATTCGCCAGCCTTCTGAAGATAGTCAGAAAGTTTTCTTTTATGATCCATGAATGCTGAAAAGACTAGATATTCATCATCAATGAGCTCATCCCTGAGACATCCTTCTAACATCAGTAGCGAAGCAAGAAGAAACCATGGCGGACTGATCGACTGAATTTCAGATTCAAAAAGCCCGGCGAAATTCCTTTGGACGGAAAACAGTCTCTCTCTTGCCGACCTTTTCTCTACCACAACACCGGCCTTAGCCAGCTTCTCGAGTTCCAGGAGTACCGCCTTCTGATTGAGAAAGCGATGGACTGCTATCTGATTAGAATTTGCTCTTCCCATGGTCAGTAAATGAAAAATAACCTCCGCCCTGGTAGTAGATCCGAAGATCAGCCTCAGTCGAATAAGCAAGTTCGATATGTCACTAGCGTCGGGCTCAGTGATGTACTTGCTGGAAGTAGTGGAAGCGTGCACTTCAGAAATATCAACTGGTAGTTGAATATGATCAACCACAGCCTTCCGAAGTCTTTTCAGGCGAGAATGATTAATATATTGGAGGTTCGCTTTGCTCCAGTCCAAGGAGATCTTCTCGAGACGCTTTTCATGTTTACAGAAATAACTGGAAAAGGCAATCGCACATTCCGGATCACTAAAAACCTTCGCAGATTGCCCGGGTTTCGACCAGGCGCCGAGATTCACCCACTGGTCCCATAGCAATCGAACGGCATTATCTATTATCAGTGTCTTGAAGCTCTTTGGATGCATCATCAAAACCAAGCCTCCGCAAAAGGTCAATCATGATTCCTCTAAAGGCCGGTGAGACATCATGAGTCATAGTCCATTTCGCTGCCTCTACAATCTCTCTTTCAGTAGGCTCTAACTTCATCAGGTCATCTACATGATAGCCGCCACGGTCAGCTGAAGCATACAACTTGAAATGAATCTGATCTATTCGAGAAATATAGTAAACAGAAAGAGAGCTTCCAATTTCACTTTTGGTAAGTCGTTCAGAGAATCCCTCAGGCAAACCTAGTTCTACGAGTGATGCCGGTCCATCGTTTATCCAGTCTTTGGCAAGCCCAAGATCCCTGGCAACTTTTCCTGCAGCGTCCCGAAGCCAAATGGGGAATTCTGCTCTACTTATGACAATCTGATCCTCGACTTCCTCTGCGAAACCAACCACATCAATATCAGCTGTTGTCCTTTGCACTAAGCCAAGAGCGTTCAGTCCGGTGCCGCCACAAACAACCAATCCGACTTTCTCACCAACTCTCGTTAACTGAGAATTCAGAGCCTTCAATGCGACTTCGATATCGGAAAAATCCATATTCCTATTCATGCCATTAGTATATCACATACAATATACTAATAACTCACATACTACTACTTCACTGCTATCGTTTGTTATTCCTTAAGAAATCTCAGGGTGGTTTCCTGATGACAGTCTCCTCCAGCAGATTAACGTTCTGACTATTGTCAATGTTTCCTCCTTGCTTGTGGAAAAAACGAGTTTTTGATCGGACGCCGGGATACAACGCTGGACGATTCAGAATACTCTTTCATCTCGTCACGCCGGCGTTAGAGCTGTCATTTGCTCCTCTTCTCGGACCATGGACCCTTACCAATAAGATACGACGATGAAGATCATCTCGAGATGTTCGCTGCGTCAGCAGACTGGCTACTTTTTGCCTTCTGCTTTGCGCCTGTGAGAGAACTTCCTCTTCGGGCGAACAGCCGTTCGCCCCTACAGAATCACCTAAGATTGTCATCCCGTGATGGTTCTGCACGGGATCTCGCATCTAGGAGCCGCTGTAAGCTGAGAAGACCCGTCCTTCGTTGTCCGTCCCAGATCATGGACCCGTCCTTCGCCAAGACCAAAGACCGAGATCCTGACCAGGAGCACGCCAGGATGACTTTGAAAGGGGGATGGCACTTATCGTTGCTCTTTCAGATAGAGGTCTAGCTTCTTCTTGCAACTTGCATCATGGAACTTGCAACGATCTTCCAGCTCGGAGGACGGAGAACCGTTGACGGTTGACCTGAGAGGCTTCCTGCGAAGCAGCCTCACTTCTACAAAGGTTCTTCGGCGCCCTTACGTCTCCTTTTAAGCCTGCATTCCCGTAAATTATAACGAGAGATAAACCTAGAGAAAGTAGCTCGAACGCAGTGTTTTCAGTGCTTTACACGATTTTCATCGTTAGATATTCCGGTGTGCCAAGAAGGCGAAGAAGGAAACTTCAAGCCATGCTTAATCGAAG
>NZ_DIXC01000032.1 GCF_002435945.1 Mesotoga sp. UBA6090 | reverse complement strand
GTTCATATAATCTGAGGAAGAGCCTCAAGATTGCCAGATTTGGCCTTAAGGAAATGTTGCCTTCAAGAGAGACTTCCAGGTATTACGAAAACGAAAGCCTCGGATACAGAATTCGCAGTTATTGCTTTGCGGCTTCAGCGGCAAGAATGTCAGGTGTTCCGCTTCCTGTAATGAGTAGTGCGGAAGAGGTAACCAGGGAATTGTAGCCACACTTCCAGTGGCTCTAACCGGTGAACACTTCCAAAAAACCGCGAAGACATTTCAAGAGCAGTAGCTATGAGCCACCTTTTCTCCGGTTACACAAAGAACAAGCTCGGCATGGTTGCCCCGATCTGCGGATGTATTACAGCCGCCGGAACGGGAGCCACAGCAGGAATTACCTATCTTCTTGGAGGAACAAGGGAGACTATTGAACAGGCAATGCTTACTATACTATCAAGCACGACGGGAATCATGCGCGATGGTGCAAAAGAGAGCTGTTCATTGAAGGCGGGCCTTGGAGGCCAGGAAGCATATAGCTGTGCATTACTGGCAATAAACAATCTTGGAGTTAATTCAGAGCAGGGATTCATATCCACTACTCTTGACAGGTCGATAGAAAAATTCTGGTCCTTCTTTCAAAAGGTATGTCAAAGATCGACTCAGCAATAGTTGAGGTACTTGAAAATAGAAAAAAGAAAAACGAAAGATATTCCTTGAGTATAGCTGTGGATTAGACATCAATCCTTGACTAAAGACTCTACTTAAGTAACCCGTGAAATCAGAGAACTCTTGGCGTACTAAATAACAATGAGAGAAAGCTCTGTATAATTACATGAAGAAACGGCTTCATTATGTACATGAACCGCCATTATTCTTTGTACGCGATACTCTAATATTTTAAGAAAAACCGGATTCATTGAATGTGGCGGGTGGATTCTCGATACTTGAAGTATAAACCACACTACTCTTTATCCATCCAAAGCATTCTTCAAATCAGAAATGTTTCTTCCTATTGTCTTAGGCGCCTCAAGAAGCTTACCAAATGATGAGATGGCCTTTAGTCCCGTTCCTGTAACAAGCGCAACGACTGATTCTTCCTCACTTACGATTCCCTCCTTAAGAGCTTTGGCTAAACCTGCTACAGAAGCTGCACCAGTTGGTTCTGCAAAGATACCCTCAAGTCTTGCAATGTCACGGGCTGCATTGACCATCTCACCGTAAGATACGGAGATGGCCGACCCACCTGAATCCCTTATTGCGCGAAGTGCCAGTTCACCGTCGAGCGGGTAAGGAACGCTAATTGCCTTCGCTAAAGTACTGGGCTTTTCCCATCTCTTGATCTTGTTCTTGTGTTTCTTAAAGGCTCTCACTAAAGGTGCACATCCCTCGGCCTGAACGGAAAGAATTCTCGGGAGCTCAGTTATTATACCAGCTTCCATCATCTCCAAAGCCCTTCCAAACTGCAGCAGAAAGACCAGCCCCTCCCACAGGCATTATGACCCAGGCGGGAGTGTTCCATCCAAGATCCTCTGCAATTTCGAAAGCTATGGTTTTTGTACCTTCAAAATGATAAGGATTGACTGCTGCGGCAGTTGTCAGATGAGTCCAGTTATTAGATTCAGATAGATCGGTTATCATATCAATGCAATCGCTCACAGTGCTATTTTCCACAAGAATTAGAGTAGCACCATAGAAGATGGTTTGCACATTTCTTTCAACAGGCGTATCTGCGGGCATCAGAACGAAGCAACAAAGTCCAGCTCTTGCACAATAAGCAACTGTTGCAGGGCCAGCATTTCCGTCAGAAGCGAGAATCATTTTTCCTGAACCGATTTCTGTAGCCTTTCTAACACCCATAGCCGCAGGCGATCCTTGCAAGTGCCGGTAGGGTTCTGAGTCTCGTCTTTCAGCATTATTCTCCCGGTGCTTCCCAACTTTACCTGAAGTCTAACACTAGTAATTAGAGGAGTAGCACCCTCTCCTAGCGTTACACAATCCCTAACATCATCGATCGGGAGTAATTTTTGGTATTTCCATAAGCCGCAAAGGTCTTTATCCGGAAAACCACCAACATCCATTTCGCCAATTTGATTGTATCTGTAATTTAGAGTACTGCCGCACTTAGCACACTTGGGGATACCAACTGAATTGCTGCACTGGAAGCCGCATGCGTCACAACTTTGCACATAATGGCGAGATTTCACATTCCTACCTCACAACTCTTCCGGAAGTATTTCCACCAAGTAGCTTCTCGACCTCATCCCTAGATACGATGTTGAAGTCTCCCTTTATTGTGTGTTTTAGGCATGAGGCAGCTACTCCGAATTCAAGCGCCTTTCTTGGCTCCCAGGAGTTGTCCAGTCCAAAGATCAATCCCGCAGCAAATGCATCTCCTCCGCCTACACGATCGATTATGTTCATGTCGTATTTTGTCGATACCAAGAACTCCCCACCAGTGAGCAGCGATGCCGACCACCTGTTGAAATTGGCATTTACGCTTTCCCTTAGGGAAATTGCAACCGCCTTCAGATCAAATGTGGTCATAAGCCTTGTTGCCACATCTCTGTATCCCTCGACACTTAACCTTCCATCGCTTACATTAGTACCTTTCGCCTTTATTCCAAAGACAGATTCGCTATCTTCCTCATTTGCAAAGAGGACATCAGTATTTTTCATAAGGGAAGTCATAACCTTTCTTGCCTTTTCTTTGCTCCACAGTCTCGCCCTGTAATTGAGATCGCAAGAGACAGTTATTTCTCTCTTCTTGGCCTCTGTCAGAGCTACTTCGCATGTTTCAATCAACCCATCGCTTAGTGCCGGAGTGATGCCTGTAAAGTGAAACCAAGTGGCATCTGAGAAAATCTTTTCCCAGTCGAAATCTCCGGGCTTTGAATTAGCGAAGACCGAGTTGTCACGATCGTAAATAACCTTTGATGGCCTCTGAGAATAACCATATTCGTAGAAGTACTTGCCTAGCCTTCCTTTATCTTTCTGAACAAAACCCGTATCTACACCTTGAATTTTCATATTGCCAATTGCCGCATCTCCAAATTGATCGTCGGACACTTTAGACACGAAACGACTATTTCCACCATACCTTGCAATGGCAACTGCAACATTCGCTTCGGCTCCACCATACACAACCTCGAAATTCGTGGCCTGTTCAAATCTCTCTCCCAACGGAGACGCAAGTCGCATCATTATTTCCCCGAAGGTAACTACTCTCGACATCCAAATCCTCCTCCTACTTCATAAACTGACAATCAACATCTATGAAGACTCCCACTGTAACGTTTGAAAATTGTCAACGCTCGCAATTTATATATTGCAGTTCTTAATCATTTAGATGATAGCACGGTAGATCAAAACCTCCAGCAAAGAGGAATGCAAATCTCTTCAACTTATGAAAAAAATTTTTTCTACGGCTTTCCTAAATGATATATCTAGATTTATCATGTTATTCGCTCGTAGTTCTTTCTCAGTATGTTTTATTGTCTCTCACTACTAATCTGCTGATTTGATTAGAAAGGCAAATCATGTTAGATTATAGTAGAAATTTTTTCTATGAGGGTGATTTACTTGGGAACTCTTCTTGACAAAATAACCAGGGAAAGTGCTGATTTCACCCCGACGATGAAGAGAATCGCCGATGCGATTCTTATGAATCCCTCAGAGGCAGTAAATCTCTCAATAACACAGCTAATGAACAGATCGAGAGTGGGAAGTGAATCGACGATCGTTAGATTCTACAGGCAGCTTGGATATGAGAGCTTTCACGAGTTCAAAGTGACTCTTGCATCGGAGATCGCCGGCTCGTCTTTCTACCATCCCTATGAGGATATCACAATCGATGACACTCCTACAGACGTTGTTAAGAAGATATTCAATGGGTGCATTATGGCATTGAGAGAGAATTCCGAAAGCCCAATCGGAAAGATGATAACCGAAGCCGTAGATCTAGTTGAGAAGAGCAGAAGAATAATATGCATTGGATACGGTGTTTCCGGCTCCATAGCTAACAATTTGTCTTTCAAGCTGAATCTTCTCGGAAAAGATGCTATTTATTGTCCGGATTCACATACAAATGCCGTTACGCTTTCAAAACTTGGTAAGGATGACTGTGTATTTGCAATCTCCCAGTCGGGGGAGAGTAAAGATGTGGTCTTGCCTCTTCAAAAAGTTAAGAATACGGTGAAAATCATCGCGCTTACAGGATTTGCCGATGCAACGCTTGCAAAGATCGCAGATCTCTGCATTGTAGCTGCCGTCCCTGAAGAAATGAACTTGCGTACTGACGCAATCGTTTCGAGATGTGTTCAGATGGTGGTTGTTGACTCCCTCTTCGCTTGTCTTGCGGTAAGAGAGGGCGAGGAATCGCTCGACACTCTTTCATTATCAAGAAGATCATTATCATACCTAAAATTCTAAACTCGGAGGTGCAACTTGGGAGCTTTTAAAGGCATTATTCCACCAGTACTAACAACATTTGACTCAGAGGGAAATATCGATGAGAAACGGTATCTCAATCTCATAGATTTTCTTTCCAGAAAGGTACATGGTTTGTTTGCCTGCGGAACATACGGTTCTGGACCGTTAATGAATGTCGATGAACGAAAGAAAGTAACTGAACTTGCTGTAAAAGGGGCAGAAAACAGGGTTCCTGTTATAGCCCATATAGGTTCGAGCAACCCTGACGACATCTTCGAACTCGCAAAACACGCGAAACGTGCGGGCGCCAAAGCTGTAGCGACAGTTGTGCCCTTCTACTTCCCATACTCTCAGGCGGACATAGTCAGATTTTTTAAGAAGCTAATAGAGTTATCGGAGCTTCCAGTTTTCATCTATAACAACCCAAAGACAACTGGAGTAACAATAGATGTTGAAACACTCAAAAAACTCAAGGACGTGGGGCTGTATGGGATAAAGGACAGTACCTTTGATCTTCTGTATTTCTATGGTGTCAAGTTCAATATGAATATGGATGAATTCTGCTATATTAGCGGAACTGAAGCATTCATAGTCCCCTCAGTAGCACTGGGTGCCGACGCAGCGATCTGTGGTTTAGCGAACGCTCTTCCGGAACCTGTAGTCGAACTGTATGATGAAACTATGAAACCTGATTACAAGAAGGCCCTGGAACTTCAGGTGAGGGTGAACAGACTGAGAGACATTCAGCATTTCGCTCAAAGTATTCCCGCAATTCACGCAATGTTGAAGATGAGAGGTATTGATCCCGGATATCCACGGCACCCCTACACTCTCGTAGAAGACTCCATTTACCAGAAGATCGAGAATGCACTGAAAGAAATGAAGGCACTCTAGGGGGTGAATTGATGAAGAGAGCTCTCGGGCTTGGAGAAATAATGGTGCAGATGAACCCAACCGAAAAGGGGGCTCTTCGTTTTCAGACTCTTTTTGAAAGACATGTGGCAGGTTCTGAAGCGAACACGATTATCCAGATGCAGCGATTGGGAATAGGATGTTCATTCCTGACTGCCGTTGGAGCGGATGAGTTCGGAAAGGTTATAATCGACTCGCTCCGATTAGAAGGAGTAGAAACGGACGGTATCGTTCAAGACCATGCCAACCCAACCGCTGTGTACTTCGTCCAGAGAAGCTATCCTGTGCCGGACAAGACTATGGTCTATTACTATAGAAAAGGCTCGGCTGCTGCACATTTTGGCCCGGATAACTTGAGAGACAAATATTTTGAGGGTGTGGATCTCTTTCTGGTAAGTGGAATAACTCCCGCTCTTAGTGAAAGCTGCAATGAAGCTGCTTTGAGGAGTGTTGAGCTCGCAAAGAAACATGGAGCTCAAGTCGCTTTTGATACCAACATAAGGATCAATCTGCTCAAGACGCGTGAAAACGCGATGAAGATATTAGACCCATTTATTCGAGAAGCAAACATTCTCTTCACCGGTGCCGGCGATTTGGCAATGTTGTTTGGCGACGATACGGAAAAAGCGAGAGAAGAGATCGTAAAGAAGGCGCAATCTGCCGAAATAGCCGTTTTCAAGAAGGGCTCCGACGGAGTGGAAGCCTTAGTAAATGGTAAGAGATATTCAATGCCTTCATACAAGGTCCCGGTGATAGATGAACTGGGGGCGGGCGACGCCTGTGATGGAGCCTTCCTCGCAAGTTACCTTCAGGGGAAAAGCATTGAAGATTCGCTTCGATATGCGAATGTCGCCGGCGCGATAACGGTCAGCTTGAAGGGCGATATTGAACCTTTGCCCGACTGGCAAGCAATTGAAACCTTCCTTAGTGTACACGGTGCAGGCGAGAAGAGGCTACTGAGGTGATTGTGTGAAACCAGAAGTCCTGAGTTTTGGTGAACCTCTTGCAGCATTCTATAGCAAAGATAGACGGAGTCTTTCCAAGGCCGGTGAGTTCGACATGACCTGGGGAGGAGACACCTCAAATGTGGCTCTTGGAATTTCAAAGCTCGGTCATTCCTCAGGCTATATTACTAGAGTTGGGAACGATGCTTTTGGAGAAGGTTTTATCGATCTCTGGAGATCACACAGTGTTGACACGACCAACGTCATCGTCGATACTACTCGTCTAACCGGAGTGTATTTTGCTAGCTTTACTGGTGAAGGACATGAGTTTATTTATAGGAGAAAAGACGCGGCCGCAAGTACATACAGCACAGAAGACGCAGAATCAGTTGATCTTGACGGAGTTAAGATCCTTCACCTAAGCGGAGTTTCTCAGGCGATCAGTAGACAGTGTCTCGAAGCGAGTTTTGCGCTCATGAATAGGGCAAGAGAGAATGGCGCGGTTATCTCATTCGATTTGAATTATCGCAGTAAACTCTGGTCGAGAGATCTTGCGAAATCAATATATCTTAGTGTTATTTCAAATTATGCCGATATAGTCTCTCTAAACGATGACGAGCAAGAGGTGCTAGGCATGAAGGGCAATCCAGACGATGCTGCCAATTCCCTTTTAGAACTCGGCCCCAAAATAGTCGCCCTCAGGTGTGGAGTAAAGGGAGCGGTCATAGCGACCAGAAAGAGAAGCGTGAAGGGCAAAGCAAAGAAGGTTGAAGTAGCTGACACAGTTGGTGCAGGAGACACATTTACAGCATCCTTACTGTGCTGTTACCTGGAAGACAGGGATGTGGAAGATTCCCTTCAGTTTGCACTTTCGGCCGCGGCATTGACTTGTACTAAAACTGGTTCTACAGAAGGACAACCGTCTAAGAAACAGGTTCTCGATTTTCTTGGGGGAAACCCTGTTACTCAATAGGAGGTGTTTTTTGTGAGGAAATTTCTAGTTTTCTTAGTCATCGCTTTGATTGCTTCATCGCTAGCATTTGGCGTTGACTATCCCAGAAAGCCCGTGTCGGTTATCTGCCCCTGGGGTGCAGGCGGTGGAACTGATAGAGTTGCCAGATACGTGGCTAATGAGCTCAGCAAGGCTCTTGGCCAACCATTTACAGTCGTAAACAGAACCGGTGGCGGCGGAGCAGTCGGTCATAGCGCAGGAGTGTATGCGGCGCCAGATGGCTATACTATTACTCTTGTAACTCTGGAGATAGCCAACATGCACTGGCTAGGACTGACAACCATATCCTATGAAGACTTCGAGTACATTGCACAGTTCAACGAAGACGCGGCAGGTGTTATCGTTGCGGCCGATGCCCCATGGAATGATATCCAAGAACTGCTCGCCGATATCAAGGCCAATCCGAATGAGTTCTTCTTCTCCGGCTCAAGTGCCGCTTCAATATGGGACCTCGCCAGAATTGGCATGTTCAATGAAGCGGGCGTTCCCATTGATTCTGTAACATGGGTCCCGACAACGGGCGCCGCAGCATCGATAATCGAACTACTTGGCGGACACGTCGATGTTATTACATGCTCGATAGCGGAAGCAGCTTCTCAACTAGAGAGTGGTCAGCTGAAGGCTCTTGCAGTGATGTCGGATGAAAGATTGGGTAAGTTCCCCAATGTTTCGACTCTCAAGGAACAGGGAATAAACTGGTCTGCAGGTACGTGGAGAGGCATCGCGGTTCCCGTTGGTACTCCAGACGAGGTCAAGGCGATACTTGAGACTGAGGTTTTGAAAATTGCAAACTCCGACGCATTTGCAGAGTTCATGGCAACAAACGGATTTGGAATAAAGATACGAAACGGCGTCGAGTTCTACGAATTCGCGAAGCAGCAGGACAGCGCATGGAAAGAAGTCCTCGAACTCGGAGGGTATATCGAATAAGTTCTGCCAACAGCAGGCGGCCCGTCGGGCCGCCCCTTCTATTTGAGTAATTGGGGTGATTTAATGAATGTCAAGAATATTCTATTCGGGGTGTTTCTTATTTTGCTTGCTGCACTAATATTCTACTTCGGCTGGTCCTTTCCGGCGTATAAGATAAGAGGAGAGACTCTTCCCGGTCCAAAGTTTTTTCCTTTTACTCTGGCTGTGATTCTGATAATCTTCGGCATTTACTTCATCATTAAGAGCGCTGTGATGATAAAGATGAAGAAGTTACCAAAGGATTCAGCTATTGCTTTTGAGGAAAAATTCACTCTTGAGGGAATTAAGAATATTGTTGCGGTAATTGCATCGATTGTTTTCTTTGTGCCGATTATCGAGTTTTTGGGCTTCATTCTTGGGACAATAATTGTGTCATCGATTTTGATGATCGTTCTAAATGTGAAAGTTCTTCGCTCAATCATATATTCAACAATACTTGCAGTTATGATCTTTCTCGTTTTTGGCACTTTGTTCAGAATTCCTCTTCCAGAAGGAATAATCATGAACATTGTCAGGGGGTGAACAGATGGACGCAGTATTAGCAGTCTTCAGCCCTGACGTTATCTTCCCAGTCCTCATGGCAATGACGTTTGGAATTTTCGTAGGTGGTCTACCTGGACTTACGGCAACAATGGCCGTGGCTTTGATAATTCCGATCAGTTACTACATGACTCCTCTCGCCGGTCTTGGAATGGTCCTCGGAGTTTCATTTACTTCTATTTTTTCGGGTGATATTCCCGCTACATTTCTAAGAATCCCGGGAACGCCTGCTTCTGGAGCTGCCGCTCTCGATGGATTTGAGTTGGCTAAGAAGGGTAAAGGATCTCTGGCACTCACCCTGGATCTCTTTTGCTCGGCAATTGGAGGATTGATAGGGATACTGCTACTGATATTGGTTGCGCCGCCTCTGGCAAACTTTGCTCTTCAATTCACTAACTTTGAATACTTCTGGCTCGGTCTTTTTGGCCTCAGCATGAGTGCAGTTCTCAGCAAAGGAAATATGGTGAAAGGGCTTACTTCTGCAGTACTTGGTTTGGCAATTTCCACTATTGGAATAGATGTTACAACCGGCTTCCCAAGATATACATTCAGCAATATTGAGCTAATGGATGGTCTCGGCTTTATCCCGGTTATGATAGGCTTATTCGGAATCTCCGAGGTGCTGAAACGTGTTCAGCAGGGCGCCTCTAAGCTCCAGCTGCCTCCTATCACCGAGAAAGTGAAGATATCTCCGCTCGAAGCTCTTCGAATAATCTGGCAGAACAAGTGGACGCTTATTAAGTCTGCATTTGTCGGTACTTTCGTGGGAGCTCTTCCCGGAGCTGGAGCAGACATTGCGTCGTGGGTGGCCTACGGCGTTGAGAAGAAGACTTCAAGAAACAGTGAAGACTTTGGTAAGGGAAATATCAAGGGAGTAATTGCTCCAACAAGCGCGAACAATGCAGCCCTTGGTGGGACATGGATTCCCGCCCTTGTCTTCGGCGTTCCAGGAGATACTATTACAGCAATAGTTCTCGGAGCGATGCTCATGTACGGTCTGAAACCCGGTCCATTGATATTCATCGAATCGCCCGATTTGGTAAACGGAGTATTTAGTATTGCAATCCTGGCAAATATCTTGCTTATACCAATCGGCTATCTTGGAATCAAAGCATTTGCGTTCGTTCTGAAGATGAAAACAAGCGTTGTTTTGACTGCAGTCGTCCTTTTTTCTATGATCGGATCGTTCGCAATCAGGAACAGTTATTTCGATATCTATGTGATGTTGCTATTTGGCTTCATTGGATTTATGTTTGAAAGACTGTCTGTTCCGTTGGCTCCGATGATACTCGGCTTGATTCTAGGCCCTATGGTAGAGGACAATCTAAGAGTTGGACTTATCAAAACAGGAGGAAGCATGGATCAGTTTTTCACAAGACCGATCTCACTTGTTCTTTTCATTCTGATAGTTCTAGTCTTTCTTGGTGGTCCTGCTCTTGACCTACTAAAGAAGGCCTTTTCGAAAAACAAGAAGGAAGAGTGATGCAAGGAGATAGTAAAATAAGCGATGCCTACCGGCATCGCTTTTCCTTTCACATAACTTGCTCATTCAACCTTGACACCCTTCCAAAAGGCCAGGTAATTCTTGATGTTTGTTGCCTTTTCCATAGGTTCGGGATAGTACCAGGCCGCATTTTCGTTTTTTTCGCCGTCGACAATGATGTTGTAATAGTGAGCTTCACCCTTCCAGTGGCATATGGTAGTGAAATCGCTATGTTCAAGGAAATCTCTGTTTACTGTCCACGGAGGAAAGTAATGATTACCCTCAATTACGATTGTCTGGTCACTATCTGCAATGACTTTTCCCTTCCAAATTGCCGTCATAGGTATCACCTCGCAAAACATATACTCTCAGTAAATGCCGATACTGTGTCTCCACTATTATATGATGGGCACCTCCAATATGAAGTGATTCGAAGAGTCTCTTTGTTTCACCGTTTAATTAGAAGTTGAGTTTTTTCCACAAGGTCGTTTTGTCTCTAAGAAGATCACAGGGATTGACCATAGAATTTATCGAAGAACGCAATATTCGAGCACAATTTCCTTGTCTTCATATATCTGATCTCTTATCTCTTGTTGACTTACCCCAGGATTCCCCCAAGGTGAATGAAACACTTAAGTACAGTTGATCGCATTAGCAGTTGCTTCCCTTATTCCGCTCTCAGGAGCTTCATATCCCCAGAATATCTCCTTCCCACTGATAAAAATCGCTCGTGGCAATCCGAATTCTTCCTTGGCTCCCCTGCTCTTCAATTTCGTGAGTATTCAGAATGACATCTCCTCCAAATTCCTCTACAACTCTCATAACTCTGTATGCCTCTATTTCACTGATTGAACAGGAATTGTCGAAGAAGAGATCCACCACAATCTTCTCCTTAACAGGAGCATAAGAATACTTGCTCACCATCTGTTTCGGCATCTCAGGTTTGCTAGACAAAGTAAGCATCATCAGTCTCTCATCTCAGTTTCTGGAGATCTTGGTAACCGAACTTCTCAAAGAACAGGACTGGAAGGTACCATTTCGGATCCGTGTATCCAAACGCAACTATTCCTTTTCCTGAAAAACTCCTTGCAATATCGATTGCGGTAGACATCACACTCTTTGCTACCCCTCTCTTCTGATAGTTCAATATTACAATCAGGCAGTTTATATCATACAAGTCTTTTCCAGCCGGTCCCCGAGGGGAAATCTCTCTTTAGTGTTGAAACGCGTTTCGAAAATCTTCCTGTTTCATGCTGTTATCAAAAAGAAGACATGTCACTAAGCGCGATTCAAATGCATGCCAGAAACAACATCTCAAGAATACTCTTCCCTAAATCTCGGATCAAGTAGTATTAGTTATATGACTTATTCATTCATTCACATTTCCAAATTCCCGAACTTCAGGAACTCCCGCCGTTTATTCACTCATCTTCGGTCGCATTTTTCATTGTCTAGGGTTTGACAGTACAAATTCTTCATTCGCATAAGTATTGTTCTTTTAAACATAACAATTATTAATTTTACTATTGATTTTGTTGTATTGGTTGTGATATTATTCAATACAAGTGTGCAGAATTTGAGGTGATTCAATGAAAGGTTTGGGGAGGAATTTCTGGCTGTTCACAACTGGAAGATTAGTCTCGCTCATTGGAAGTGGTGTCCAGGCTTTGGCAATCCCGCTTTACATTCTCGATATTACAGGCTCCGGGGCAATGATGGGTACTTTCTCTATTGTTACTATGCTCCCCAGAATACTCTTCGGCCCGATAGCGGGAGTCTTGGGTGATAGATTCAACCGCAAGCTTATCATGATATACATGGATTTTGCTAGAGGAGCCGCGATTCTGACAATAGCATACCTTGCAAACATTGAAGCTCTAACCATAACACTCCTCTTTGTCTTTCAACTAATAGTCTCAACGCTGGATATCTCTTTCGACCCGGCAACAGCCGCTATGCTCCCAGACATCATAGAAGAAGACAACCTAATGAGAGGAAATTCAATTCGGTGAGTAGCCCAGGGGGATTTCACCCCCAGGCTCTCTCAGAACCGGACTTGAACCTCTCGATTCATCCGGCTCCCATTATCCAGCCATATAGAATATCCCCATTGTCCAGTGTACAAATAGATGAGGCTCCCTGCGAGCAAGAGCTTGGAGCCATTTACCCGCTTTTGTGAGGCCTCTCCTTTTCTTGTACTTGTTTCTTACCCA
>NZ_DIXC01000031.1 GCF_002435945.1 Mesotoga sp. UBA6090 | reverse complement strand
TGTTAGATTTCACATTTCACAATGCCACAAAGATAATTTTCGGTAGAGACACCGAGAAGAAGGTCGGAGAAGAGATTTCGAAGTTGGGCAAGAAAGTCCTCTTTCACTACGGCGGAGGCAGTATAAAGAAGACTGGCCTGTACGATCGTGTAGTGGAAAGCTTGAAAGAATCAGGAGTAGAGATCTTCGAGCTAGGTGGAGTAATGCCCAATCCGAGGTTGTCTCTTGTAAGAGAAGGAATCGAACTCTGCCGAAAAAACAACGTCGATGCAATCCTCGCAGTTGGCGGAGGAAGTGTCATCGACTCGGCCAAGGCAATTGGGATAGGCGTTCCCTACGACGGAGATGTCTGGGACTTCTACTCAAAAGGCAAGAAAGTGGAAGAGATGCTTCCGCTTGGTGTCGTTCTAACAATCCCCGCAGCAGGAAGCGAATCAAGCGGCGGATCGGTTATCACAAACGAAGACGGCTGGTACAAAAGAGCAACCAACAGCGTTGCCATGAGAGCCAGATTCGCGATCATGAACCCCGAGCTGACATTCACTCTACCTGCTTATCAGACGGCAGTTGGAGCCGTAGACATCATGTCTCACGTCATGGAAAGGTACTTCACAAATGTGAAGAATGTCGATTTCACTGATAGACTGTGCGAAGCTACTCTTAGAACCATGATCAGGAACACCCCAATAGCTATCAAAGAGCCGGAAAACTACGATGCGAGAGCCGAGATAATGTGGGCCGGAACCATAGCTCATAACGACTTGCTCAGCACGGGAAGAATAGGAGACTGGGCTACCCACGGCATGGAGCATGAACTCAGCGCGATATACGACATAGCTCACGGCGGGGGTCTGGCAATTATGTGGGCACCGTGGATGACATACGTTTACAAACATGATATTAATCGCTTTGCCCAGTTTGCTTACAGAGTTTGGGATGTCGAACCGGACTTTAATAATCCAGAAAAATCCGCTCTTGAGGGAATCAAGAGGCTGAAGGAATTCTTCGCGAGTTTAGGCATTCCCGTTACGCTAACAGATGCCGGAATTCCCGACGACAGGTTTGACGAGATGGCCGAAAAAGCAACTGAAGACGGCCCTCTAGGTCAGTTCGTCAAGCTTGACGAGGATGCTGTGAAGAAGATATACGAACTGGCGAAGTGAAATTACTCGACCGTAAAACGTTATCCACTAGTTGAAAAGAGAAGAAGATTACAGCCAGAAAGCTAAACAAGGTTGCGAAACTTGGAGTTTGAAAATATCGGGTAGCGAGTGAGAAGTATAACAGAGTTGTAGGGGCGTGCGGCTGCACGCCCCTTTTCTTCAGGTCACCTATTTCTTCAGAAAGTCTGATGAATTTGTGAATACTCATCAAATCCATGAGGAGAACCTATTGATTGATTGTTGTGTTCTTCAGAATTACCCGACGCTGTAATCCCTTAGAGCCTGTCATTAGATGCGTGGCTTTATTGGTTCTCTTTAGGGCGAACAGCCGTTCGCCCCTACAAAAGAATCGCAGAGACGTTTCGTTTGATTTCGTTATTCCGTAGAGTCTGAAACAAATGCTTCTGTTTCAGAAGACGGGGACGTCAGGAGCTCGTCAGTCCCTTTTTCAAATTCTCCATATCGTGGTTTTGATAACCCGTTCTCGCTAGCCGCCCCTTACAACCAGATCTTTATTTTCTCGGAAGACCGAGAACCTGAAATGCCTCCTGGCGCGTAAGCGCCAACATCACTTCCTCGCGCCAGCGGGCCTCACTTCCTGCCGGAGGCAGTATCACTTCTACTCTTGGCTCTTTCTGAGGATGGCAGATCGAAACTGCTACGATTATTAATTCTCGTCTTCTCAAAGCGGAGCTCTCTACAGCGCTCTTGCTCGGTTGCTCTTATCGAGGGACGGGTACATGCTCTTGGACGGGCAGCGGAGGACGGCTCTTCACAGCGCTCAGCGGTTCTTTTACGGTCTTCTCGTAGGACGGAGAACCGTTGACGGTCAATGATTATCAACTCTCGTCTTCTCGCGAGCGGAGCGAGCGTCTCGACATAATCTTTCTCGATTCATCCTCTCTTATGCCCGCGAAGCGGAACTTGCCTACTTCAGCAGAATGGCTTCTGAAATGCTAACTCTCTGTCTCATCAATTTCACGAAGGTAGTCTATAACTTCTTCGAGAGAGAAGTATCTGCACCATCTCTTCTGCTCTCTACCATCAACCTGCACAACAATCGTCGGGACTGTAAAGACAGAGTGTTCTGAAGCAACCGCAGGATTCTCTACAGTATTTATTTTGTAGAATTTCCAGGAAACAAAAGTGTCTTCAACTTCATCAAGTTTTGTTTCAATCGCTGCACAGACACCGCAGCCTGGACTGAAGAAGTCAATAAGAACCTTTCCGATGACTCCCCTCAATTCTGCCAGAGTTACTTCCTTCACTTCATCGCCTCCTAAAAGCATTATAATTGATAATGATAGTAGAATATGTGCGAGGTGGAGTCTTGCAACAAAA